>JBFGYY010000094.1:0-8889 GCA_041587095.1 Motiliproteus sp.
GACCCGATGACCCCAGCGCACAGCAAAGCCATCCCCCCTGTCTACCTTCTGATGGCCCTTATTTCAGCCGTCCTGATGGGGACCATTGGCGTCATATCCAAGATGACGGGGCTGAACGCCGAAACAGTGACCTTTTTTCGACTCGGTTTTGGCGCCCTGCTGATGAGCGCCTATTTATTTGCCCGGGGCCAGTTGCATCTGGTGCAACGCTGGCCATCCTGGCAGGTGCTACTCAATGGTGTGCTGCTGGCAAGTTTTATCCTCTTCTACGTACAGGCCATGAACTACACCAGCATGGCCAATGCAATCATGATCGTTTATCTGGCCCCGGTGGCGGCATCGATAGCCGCACACTGTTTTCTGTCTGAACGACTGACCCCCAGCAGTGCGCTGCTGATTGCCAGTGCACTGTTCGGATTCGCCATGATGATGGAGTTCAAACTGGACCTTGCCGGCAACAGCAACGACCGTATCGGCATGGGCCTGGCGCTGGTATCTATGTGCGCTTACGCCGGTTTCATTCTGGTCAACCGCAAGGTACCCGCGACCGTGCATGTTTATACCCGGACCTGGTACCAACTCGCCATCGGCGCACTGTGCATACTGCCCTTTATGCTGCTCAGTCCGACCACCGTCATGCCAAACCCGACTCAATGGTCCTGGTTGTTGGCTGGAGGCCTGCTGCCCGGTTTTCTGGGCATCCTCTGCGCGGTCCTTGCACTGCAACATTTGCCAACCACCGTGTTTGGGACCCTAGCCTATGCCGAAGCGATCGCCGTGGTCGTGTTTGGCTGGGTGATTTTCGGAGAATCGCTGAATGCTCTGCAGCTGGGCGGCTGCGGGATAATCCTGGCAAGCGGTGTATTGCAGGCCGCAGTTTCGAGCCGAAAAACCGCGTCACAACCCGATAACACCGCACAAACAGCAAGTTTATAGCGCACATGAATTATTTTTAATTTTGGCTCCGGTATACTGACACACCTAAACAAGCGGTTGAAAAGCTTAGCGGTTATTTGAGCAGTCATCGATAAAAGCATAGATTGGCAAATTCAGAAGCCTTGATTCAATGTCTGAATTAGTCAGTAGAGGCGTTATTTCATTTTATCCTTGGCTGGTTCTGGGTAAGACTGGCGGCTTCATTCAACACCCTGACCGTGTTCTAAGACGGGCCTAGCAGGATGCAGGCCAGACACAGATGTGACCCGAACTTAACACCGAGGAAGCTGTACGATGAAGATTGGCAATCGTCTGCTACTGGCCTACCTGGCCAACAGCCTGGTCGTTGTACTATTCGGCATTTATGCCTATCAGGGCAACCAGCAGACCCAGTCCGAATATAAACAACTGAACAATCATAGTTTGCCAATACTGGAAGCCCTAAACGAAATCCAGTTAGGCGCGATGCGCGTCATCTCTTCTACTGCCGAGGCAGGGCTGATCAGCAGCTTGCAAACCGGTGATCATGAGCCGGGGGCTGAAGATGAAGAACAGGAGGAGGATGAAGAACAGGAGTTAGCTGAACAAGGCGAAGAGCGTCTGCGCGCCGCGGTTGCACGCTATGCACATCTAGTCACTAGCGCCTCTAACTTCACCTCTATCAACACATCTAACAACGAAACAAATTTATCGATCCAGATTGAGAAAGAGTCTGAAGCACTACTGCTATTGAGCTCCGCCTTCTTCGCCGCGTTGGATAATAACACTTCTCCCCGAGAGCTGATGGAAACCAAGGAGCAGCTTGAAGACGCTGAAATACGCTTCCTACAGATCAGCCAGCAGGCGATCGACTATGAAAAATCCGAGATAGCTAAACGCACCGAGGAAGTCAGTAACTCAATCGATCAGCATGTACAGGTACTGTTTATCGGTGTGTTTGTAATTATGCTGATCGGGGCGCTTATGAGCTTAAGCAGTGCCAAGCATATCGCCAAGCCTCTGGCCAGGATCAAGGACGCCGCTAACCGTGTGGCCGGCGGTGACTTTTCGGTAAAGGTCTCACACAGGTCCGACGATGAGCTGGGTGAATTGTCGCAAAGCTTTAACCAGATGACCCAGGGGTTGGGCGAGAATAAGCAAGCCCTGGATGAAGCCTACCGTTATACGGAAAATATTCTGCATGTCATGGAGGACATTCTCCTGACCACCGATGCCCAGGGCGTGATTCAGAAAGTCAATCGTGCCGCCTGCGAGCAGCTCGGCTATAGCGAACAGGAATTGCTGGGCAGCTCCGTGTCCCTGCTGCTGGAGCAAAACGGCAAACCGATTACGGCGTTTATCCCCGTGAATAAAGACGGACATTTTGAGCGCAACCTGCGCAACAGCCAGGGTGGGCGTGTACCGGTACTGGCGTCACTAAACCGTATCGATGAATTCAACTCCGGTTTCTTATTGATCGCAACCAATATCTCCGCCCGCAAACTGGCGGAAGAAAAAATTCATAAGCTGGCCTATTACGATACGCTCTCTGGCCTGCCGAACCGGACGCTGTTTAACGATCGTCTGCAGCAGGCGGTCAAGTTCGCCAACCGACAGAAGCACCATTTGGCGGTACTGTTTATCGATATCGACAACTTTAAGCAGATCAATGATTCTCTGGGCCACGATGTTGGCGACGAACTGCTGCGCCAGGTCAGCGACCGCCTAGTTACGCTGCTGCGTGAATCAGACGTCGTTTCGCAGCACGAAAAAAAGCTGCTGTTGCCAACCGTCTCGCGCCATGGGGGCGATGAATTTCTGATCCTGCTTCCCTATGTAGCCGAACCGCTGGATGCCGGCAATGTGGCAAAACGGATTCAGCAGAAATTCAATCAGAGCCTGCAAGTCGACACCCATGACATCTTTTCGTCCGTGAGCATCGGTATCGCGGTTTACCCTCAGGACGGTGCTGAAGGGCGCGTATTGGTCCAGAATGCCGATACGGCACTGTATAGCGCCAAGGCTGACGGGAAGAACCAGTTCAACTTCTTCGAAGCCGACATGAACAGTTCTGCACTAAGGCGCCTGGATCTGGAAAACAACCTGCGCCGCGCTCTGGGTAACAATGAATTCCATCTCTATTACCAGCCTCAGCTCAGCCTGGGGTCGGGCCAGATCATCGGTATGGAAGCCCTGATTCGCTGGCACCACCCCGAATGGGGCGTGGTTTCACCGCTGGAATTTATCCCCATTGCGGAGAGCAGCGGCATGATTCTGGAAATCGGCGATTGGGTCCTGCGCGAAGCCTGCTCACAATGGCGCGCCTGGCAGAAGCAGGGCATGAACCCGGGCAAGATGAGCGTCAACCTGTCAGCCCTGCAGTTCCACGACAACGCGTTGTTTGAGAAAGTACAGACCGTTATCAGCAACGACGGTATTGAGGCCGATTCCCTGGTTCTGGAGATTACCGAGAGCGTTTTGATGCAGGATGCCGAAAGTACGCTGTCACAACTGCGAAACATCCAGGCACTGGGTGTCCGGTTCGCCGTGGATGACTTCGGCACCGGGTATTCCTCGCTAAGCTACCTGAAGACCTTCCCGCTCGATTATCTGAAAATCGACCGGGCCTTCGTGCGCGATCTGGAGTCCAGTGAAAGCGATCTGGAGATCGTGCGTACCATTATCTCTATGGCCAACAACCTGAATCTGCTTCTGATCGCCGAGGGGGTAGAGACACCCGGACAGCTGCGTATTCTTCAGGCGCAGGAATGCACCTACATGCAAGGGTTTATGCTCAGCCGGCCCATTCCGGCTGCGGACTATGAGAACGCCTTTCTCACGGCAGGCGGGCCGGTAAATGAAGGGCTCAAGCTTTGCAATAGCGCGCTGCAATGGGAAAACAGTTAATGGCAAAACAGAAACAGCGTCACCCACCGGTAATTACGACGCAAGCACAGCAGCTATGAGCGGCGTTACCGCTCAACAGCAGCCTGAGCAGGGTTGCCGGGCATCAGGCCGACTCTGCGTGCTTGTGGTCGATTTCGGCCAACAGAGTTTCCAGTAAGCCACGACGCTGAATCACACCGACAATTTTCCCCTGCCGTGTCACCGGCAGTACCCGGCGATTGTTGTTGAGAAATTTTTCGGCCACATCGACGATATTTGCATCTGGCGTTACAGACTCCACTTCGCGGGTCATGCGGTCGCTGACCAGTTCGCCAATACTCGTATAGTAGCCCCCCATCAGCGTACCGCGTAAGCAGTCCGCCTCGGAAAGAAAGCCCACCAATTGATTGTCACTGTCCACGACGGGAGCACCGGACAGGTTCGCCGCCAGTAACTTGCGTAGCGCGACAATAACACCAATATTGGGACTGAGGGCCAGGGGTGAATGATCCATAAAATCCTGGGCGGTCATATTCTGCATAACGGACTCCTGCAGGCGGAAAGATGGGGGCTGATTCGCCGTGCCGCGCTGACAGATGACAGACGGCAAATGACAAAAAGCAACTATCGCGCCAAAAGAGCCGCTTACAAACAAAACCTTTTTACTACAACGTGATACGGCTGATTCAAATACATCCATCCATTCATCAGGCCATGGCGGACTGCCTGATTTTGCTTATCTGCCGACTAATGCGCACTAAAAAGGGGCATCGTTATTCACGATACCCCTTCGAAAACAAACCAATATGCTTGTTGTGTCAGGGGCGCAGTGCCCCTGAACGGCCATGTTTAGCGGAACGACTCCACCAAGGCAGGAATACCCGGCAGCATCCCGACAGAGGCCATGACGACCAGCAACACGATAAAAGTAATCGCCGGTATGATCCAGCGGTCCATATGCGCCAACGTACTGCCGCGCTCTTTGTCGCCGATCAGGCCAAGGTTATCCAGCAACATGGTCAGGGACCAGCCAAATACCGGATTCACGAACGCCGAGGCAAACATAACAATACCCGCCGACTGTGATGTTTTGGCATCCCGCGTCATCTGCATACCCGCTTCCAGCAAGGGCAGGAACACGCCAACCAGCAACGCAACCCGCAGCACCGGCGGCCATACGGCCAGATCCATCGGATAACCCCAGAGTGCGGCAACCACACAAAGAACACCGGTCAGCACGGCACCGGCAGGAATGGGCCGCTTGGCGATCGCCGCAGGGATCATATAGGTCCCCCAGGATGACGCCAGATTACCCCCACCCAGTGTGCTACCGACCATCTGCCGAACGGATGCGACCGCCATGGTGTCATCCACATTCATCAACACTTTGTCGGCTTTTTCAGGGTAATTCAGCTCCTGGAAAACGCGATGGCCCAGAAAATCCGGTGACCACATCGCCACAGCCAGAATGGCAAACGGCGTTACGGCGATAAAATGGTGCAGTTCCGGCCAGCCCATCTGCCAGCCGGTGTCTTCTCCCCACCAGTAGGTCGGACTCAGGTGCGGCATACCCGGCTCAGTAACAAATTCAAACGGCGCACCGAGCAGGAGCGCGATGGCCAGCGCCATACCAGAGCCCAGCGGAATCGAAAGCCAGCGCATCTTTATCCGCGCCAGAAAGGCGTACATCAGCACTGTAGACAGAATAACCGCGAAGGCGACGTAGCCCATATCGATGCCATCGGCCCACTTAAACAGCGCCGCCACCTGGCTGATCATACCAACGGCGCCGAGATATATCAGCAATCCGCCGCGCACGCCCTCGCCGGTCAGCGTCATCAGCTTGCTGCCCCCCTTGGTCACACTGAGGATCAAACCGAATACCCCCACCATGACCCCAAGGGCCAACGGATGACCTCCGGATGCGACGATGAGTGGAATCATCGGAATCATCGGGCCGTGAGTACCCGCAAGGTTGGCGTTAGGGTTCAGCATGCCAGAGAAGAGAATCACGAAAAGTATGGCGGCGATCAACATCTCAAACCGCACGTTTTCGATGACAAACTCGCTGGAGAGCCCCATGGGTGCCGCAAACGCAGCAACCACAGCCGCAACCATAACGATTTTTCCGATTGTCGCAGCGACGGCTGGTACAAAGTCTTCAACTTCAAAATGGTAGTCACGGAACGGCAGGTTAATCCCCCAGCGCTTCGGTGACATGATGGTTAGTTCATGCTCAAGGTATTCGGCGCGGGTGGTAAATGATTTGCTTGGGCGACGCTGTGACTTATAGGTCGCGTCTTTTTTACTGTGAGTCATAGGTGGGAACCGCCATTTGCTGGTACTTAGTGTGTCAGTGCCGACACAGGGTCTTCTCCGTACCCCGATGTTTTCAGCGGCGTGATGGTATGTAATAAGGCAGGGGTTCACTATCCGACGTAGGTCGTTGCGACATAGGTCGGGGGGGCGTTTAAAACAGCAGAAAATTCACAAATATCAACAAGAAACCGAACAGCTAAAGCTACCATTCAGGCCCGGGGCGCACCCGCCTTAACTACCAGAGTGTAGATCATCGCTGCAGCGCAGCAATCTGGTGATAAAAACGCCCGGAGATACTCATATCAGGCCAGAACCCACCAGAGCCATGACAAAAACCAGCAACCGCAAAAAAGCGACATATATCAAGCCAAAGCAGATGCGAAGTTTTTTAGATTTTTTTGTTGGACGCACGTACCACGCCATATAACCGATAAGTTCGGCGCGAAGCGCGCCGAAAAAACCTTCTTAAACCCATGCCGCTCAGCCCAGAAATGACGGTCGTACCGGTTTTTTACGCGCAGGTTGACGTGCTGACGATTCCGCCTGCCCGGTACCGCGTCCTTTGGTTGCCGGTTGTTGCGAACGGCGGGATCTGTCCGAAGACGCCGCAAAGCCTTTACCTTTCAAACGGGATTGATCCGATTTCGCGCCTTTCGACGCTGTGCGCTTAACCGCTGAGGATTTCGGCTTACCCGGTTTCGCTGAACGAGACTTGTTACGCGTTTTACCGACCGTTTCGTTTTCGCCACTGTCCACCGGCTGTTCGACGCCCAGTTCAAAAAACGGCAGGGGGCCGGCCGGCAGCTGACGCTTGATCAGCTTTTCGATAGCTTGCATCCATTTGCGCTCGCTACCGCTGAGTAGCGACATCGCCCGTCCTGCGACGCCGGCCCGGCCACTGCGTCCGATGCGGTGCACATAATCTTCGGCTACCCGGGGCAAGTCGTAGTTGATCACCAACGGCAACTCGGCAATATCCAGACCGCGGGCGGCAATATCGGTCGCCACCAGCACGCGTATCTTCGCGGACTTGAACGCGGCCAGGGTTCGGGTACGGAGTATCTGGCTCTTGTTGCTGTGAATCGCCGCCGCACTCAGCCCTTCCTGCTGCAGATACTGCACCAGATCATCGGCGCTTTTTTTGGTGCGGATAAATACCAGTACCCGTTCCCAGCGCCCTTCTTCGACCAGGTAGCGGACGGTATCGGGTTTATCCTCCCACTCCACCTTATACACCGACTGCTTCACCGTCTGCGCTGTGCTCTGAGCAGGGCTGATATCAACCCGCAACGGATCCTTAAGCACGCCTTCGGTCAGTGCCACAACCGCAGGTGGCAGCGTCGCCGAAAACAGCAACGTCTGCCGTACGCTTGGCATACGAGCGATTATTTTCTGTACATCGTCGATAAAGCCCAGATCCAGCATACGATCGGCTTCATCGAGCACCAGTGTTTCAACCTGCCCCAGCTTCACCCCTCCCTGATAGAGCAGATCCAGCAAACGTCCCGGCGTCGCAATCAGGATATCCACCCCCTGCTTCAGCTGCTCAAGCTGCGGTTCAATGGGCACACCACCGTGCACCAGCGCCGACGTCAAAGCCAGCTCGGTACCATAAGCCTGAACCCGCTCAGCAACCTGGGCTGCCAGCTCCCGGGTCGGGGTCAGAATCAAGGCGCGAACGCCCTTACCCGCGGCGGCGTTCAGAGCAAGCCGCTGCAATATGGGCAGCGCAAAGGCGGCTGTTTTGCCGGTGCCGGTCTGGGCGGCGGCGAGAAGATCACGCCCCTTGAGAATCGCGGGAACCGCCTTGCGCTGTATCGGGGTCGGCGATGTATAACCCTGGTTACGCAGAGCCTGAATCAGAGGTGCGCTAAGCCCCAGTGCGGAAAAGGCGTTCATAGGAAAATACTCGATGGAGGCAGATAACGGCCACAAGACAAACAGAAAGGAATAAGCCACAGCATAACGGAAACCACGCACGGGGTCGATTGCAGCGACCGGCCAGCCGCGCTTAAAACCAGACCAAACCTCCGACATACAAGGGCTGATTAAGCGAATCTACCCGGCTATCGCAAGCTTGTTGACGCAAGTCGATCAAACAGGGTCACGGCGCGCGCTGAAATCCTCTATAATCCGCCCTTCATTTTTGACTGTAGCCGAGATCGGCAGAGGAAAACGCATGATTTTTGCTTCTTTAGACCTGGCACCCGAGATTCAGCAAGCCCTCGATGCCTGCGGTTACAGTCAGATGACACCGATCCAACAGCGAGCCATTGTACCGGCCCGGCGCGGCAAAGACCTGCTGGCCACGGCCCAGACCGGCACCGGCAAAACCGCGGCCTTTGCTCTGCCGATTCTGCAGCAGATGCACGACCGCCCTAAGGCTACGCAACCGGCTCATCCGCGCGCGCTGATCCTGACGCCGACCCGGGAACTCGCCGAGCAGTTGGCGGCAACAGTCAAGCGCTACGCCCAGTTTATGCCGCTCTCGGTCACCGCCTTATTCGGCGGGGTCAAGATGAGCGCCCAGGAAAAGAAACTGCAAGCCGGCGTCGATATTATCGTCGCCACCCCCGGCCGCCTGCTGGAACACCTGGTACAGTGCAACGTCCACCTCAGCAATCTGGATTTTGTGGTGCTGGATGAAGCCGATCGCATGCTGGACATGGGCTTTATCAGCGATGTGCAATCGATCCTGAAACAAGCGCCCAAAGAGCGCCAGACCCTGCTGTTTTCCGCCACGGTGTCGGCGGCGGTCAACGAGCTGGC
>JBFGYY010000095.1:0-8861 GCA_041587095.1 Motiliproteus sp.
CAGACCGATAATTGCGTTCATTGGTGTACGGATTTCGTGGCTCATATTGGCCAGGAACTGGGTTTTTTCACGGTTGGCCCTTTTAGCGCGTGTACTCGCTTGCTCCAACTCCCAGGTACGGTCGGTGACGGTCTGTTCGAGTTGATCTCTATGCAGCTGCAGAGCCGTTTCAGCCTTACGTCGCTCGCGCAATTCAACCAGATAGTTTTGGTTGCTCTGCTGTAGCGCCAGCGTGGTATTGCGATGATCGGCAACTTCCTGTTGCAGATGCTCAACAGTGTTTTCTATCCGTCCCATCATCATGCGCACGCGACTTGCTAGACCCAGACTGAAGATCAGGGCGTGGATACCGACAACAAATGAAAATTGCATGCGGCCCCAGCCGGGTATTTCGAACCAGGCTGACACGTTGGCCATGGCTATCAGACTGCCAATAAACAGACTAACCCATGCAGCCAGATAGAAGCGGGCTGGCAAATACCCTTTGCGCAAGACCTTGATGCCTGCGATCAGGCAGGCCATCAGTGCTGCAGGCGTTGCTAATTGAACGCTCAGCGCCAAACCGTCCCAGAATTGCGGCCCCATTACTGAGGCGGGAATGAGCAGTAACGCTAACAGCGTCACCTGAACGATTTGCATCAACGTAATGAACCGGCTCAACTGCGGGCTGTTAACGGGCGTGTTAAGAAAGCTCTTGGTGAATTGCAGAATAAAAATCAGACTAATGCGCACGGTAAGCGGCAACACATTGTTTAAATAGCTAGTCACACCACCCCAGAGGTAGAGGTATCCATAGCCATCGAGCGCAAGGGTATACAGGATGTAGCCCACCATACAGGCGGAAAAATACAGGTAGTTTTGATCGCGCAGACTGATAAAAAGAAACAGATTGTGCAGCAGCAACGCCAACATGAATCCGTAAAACAATCCGTTGATTAAGGAATCCTGATCTTTGAAATGCTCCCACTCTGCTTGGCTGTAGATAACAGGCGGGAATTTCATCAGTCCGGCATTATGTATCCGCAGATAGATAACGTGGGTCTGATCTGCTGCCAGGGAAAGATGAAAAACCGGGGTTCGAAAAGCTTCATCGTTTTGCCGGGGGTACAGCTCGCCGCCTTGTAAGACCTGCCAGTGTCCATTGGGATTTTGGTGATAGACCCGAACGTCATCCAATGACGACTCTGCTATCTGCAGTACCCAGTCTGTTGCGCTGCTTGTGTTGCGGACGCTAAAGCGAGCCCAATAAGTGGTGAACTTGATACCAAAATTGGCATCGGCGTACGGGCTGGTTTGAAACAGGTCGGTCTGAGGTGCAGCGGTTATCTGGTTGATGCTGTAGAGTTGCTCGCGATCTTCGAGGACTTGCAGTTGTGTGCCGATATGCAGGCTGCGCGTACTGGTAGTCAGCTCAAGCGCATTGGCCGGTACCGCGTTCATCAGTACCAGCAGGCACAGGATCCGGATAAAGGCCGTTAGAATACCTGCCTGCAATTCCGGCCTAGTTAAGGGAACACTTTTTAAGCGTTTTTTGATGCGCTCGGTATTCATAAATCCGCTTGATACTTCCTGTCATCCCTGCACCCGGATACGATACAGGATAAGACGTTAATAGCAATGTTTTCAATGGGGTTATCGAGGAGTGGGCACTGTCATCGGAGGTTGTAATTGATTGCAGATAATCTAACCCTTGCGGCGTTGATAGCCGGCAATAGCGGTGCCTGGTGGATGGTGCTATTGCTATTCTCCACGGGATTGGCAGCCGGATGCCTTAGCGCCATAGCCGGTGCGGGTGGTTTGCTGGTGTTACCGTTATTGCTTTCACTGGGTGTCCCACCGATACAGGCCCTGGCGACCAATAAACTGCAAAATGTGTTTGGAACCGCGTCATCCACGTTGAATTATTTCAGGCGAGGACATATCGATTTCGGTGTGCTCTGGCCCGGCATGTGTTGCGCGTTGATCGGTTCTGCCTTGGGAACGCTGACCGTGCAACGCCTGGACGTACAATTTCTGAGCTGGTGCATCCCGGTCCTGCTGATTCTGATTGCGCTGTATTTTTTGTTTTCCCCCCGGATCGGCGATAGCTCTCATCCGCCGCGCCTGACTAACAAACAGTTTTCTGTTTTAGCCGGTTTGACGATCGGTTTTTATGGCGGTTTTTTCGGGCCGGGGATCGGAGCAATTTTTGCTTTTGCTCAGGTGAGTCTGCTTGGTTATGGGTTGGTTCAGGCGACGGCGCACACTAAGCCGCTGGTGTTGGCAACCAACGTTGTCTCTTTGTCATTATTCATAGTTGGCGGTCATGTCTTGTGGCTATTGGGCGCAATTATGGCCTTGGGTCAGATTATAGGCGCGCGTCTGGGTTCGGGTTTTGTCATGCAGCGCGGTACGCGTCTGGTCAGGCCAATGGTTATCGGCGTAACACTGATTCTGGCGGCGCGACTGCTTTGGATAAATATCCAGGCTGGTTACTGAAATCTGAGGAGGAAATTGATAATTCTTAGAAATTAATTCATCAATGCCAAGATAGGTAACCGTCTGTGACCTAAACTGACCCCAAAAGAAAGGGTTGGTTTTTCAACGCGCTTGCGGAGGTTACATGGCACGTGTGCTGGTAGTAGATGATGAGCCGAATATTGTCTTGTCGCTTGAATTTTTGATGCAGCAGGCCGGGTTTGATGTGGATACCGCTGCTGATGGTGAACGGGCTCTGCAATTGGTTGCACAGCAGCCCCCCGATCTCATTCTCCTGGATATCAGTCTTCCGGGCTTGAGTGGTTTTGAAGTCCTTGATCAGTTGCGCAACCAGTCCGAGACAGCCCGTCTGCCCATCATCATGCTGACAGCGCATGGTCGTGAGGTTGAGCGTGAAAAGGGCTTGGCGCTGGGAGCCGATGATTATGTCACCAAGCCTTTTTCTACCCGGGATCTGGTAGCAAAAGTGCAGGCATTATTAGGTGAGGCGGGCTGATATGCCGACACGTCAGAACCTGCTTGGCCTGTGGCTGGCCCTGTGCGGCATTAGTGCCTTCGGGGGATTTCTTTTGGGTTGGTGGCTGGATCAGGAACTGGGTCCCCAGGGCACTGTGCGATGGGCGCTATGGCTGGTCGCGCTGTCTCCGGGTCTGTTGCTGTTGTTAGTTGGTCTGCCGCTTGAAATACAGCTGTTCGCTCCGTTACGGCACTTGCAGGTACAGTTGGCGCGATTTTCAGCTAACCCTGATGGCCATGATGATTATCCCGCAGAAGGCTGGTTGCAGTCCCTGCAGCCGGATCTCAATCGGTTGCGTGAAGGCTGGCAGCAAGATCGCAGGGCCGTGGCTACAGCCCATAGCCAAGGCGCCGCCGATGCCGCAAGAATCAGGCACGAACTGGAGTCGGTCCTGACCGTATTGCAAATGCCTCTGTTACTGTGTGACAAGCATCGGCGTTTGCTGATGTTCAACCCCGCTGCCGAGCAGTTGTTCGCCCATAATCCGGCTTTGGGTCTGGGACGTCGACTGGAGGAACTGCTGCCAGCACCCAGCCTGGCCAATGCGTTGGGATTATTGCCCGCTGATGGCTCGCCCCGGGAATTAGTACTGCCGCATGCTGAACGCTGGCTGCGTTGCGATATGCGCAGGGTGCTGGCCAATCAGGGTGAGGCGCTATTGATGTTGCAGGATGTGACCGCGCAGTTAGCGGCAGATCAGCAGTGGCGGCAACCGTTGGTCGAGCTGTTGCCCGAATTGCGTCGTCGTGCAGCCAACCTGACGGCTGCAGGTGAGATTTTGGCCAGCGATGGTGTTGATGCGCCCTTACGCCAGCGTTTTGAGTCGGCCGTGACCGATGACAGCGTTGCGCTTAGCGGTCTGGTAGATCAACTCGGCGTGCTGCTTGAAACCATGGCGAAGGGGCACAGCGAACTGGGGGACACCTGGTCGAACGATTTGCTGCAGGTGCTGACAGAGCGGGTTGCCGGCAGCGGGGTTGAATTGATTGCCGTCGGCATTCCCGCCTGGTTGAAAGCTGATGGGCCGGGGTTGTTGGATCTGTTGCATCGGCTTGTCATGTTATTGGTGGCGGATTCCGGCCAGCAACAGATCGATGCCGAGATTCAGATTGGTAATCGGCGGGTTTACCTGGACCTGGTCTGGCGTGGAAAACCGGTACTCTATGATACGTTGGAGAGCTGGCGTTCCGAGCGCCTGGCCGACAGCTCAATCGCACCCACATTAGGTGATGTTTTGCGCAGGCACGACAGTGATTGGTGGTGTTTGGCCGATGTTGATGGTGAGCATGCCCGTTTGCGGTTGCCCTTGGCAGCTGCCGAGCGTGTAGGTGCGCCGACAGAGCCCCGGCAGAGCCGCCCTGAATACCATGATTTCAGCATCGCGGATCTGCCCGCCCCGAGTACGGCATTGGGTGAGTGTCCGTTACGACAGCTAGAGCTGGTGGTATTTGACACCGAGACCACGGGGCTGGATCTGCGCGGTGCCGATGCCGTGATCAGCATTGCAGGATGTCGCATCTTAAACGGACGCTTATTGGCCAGCGATGTTTTTGATCAATTAGTATTTCCTGAGCGGGCGATTCCACCGGACAGTACCCGAATCCATGGCCTGACCGATGCTGACGTTGCCAATGCACCACCGATAACCGTTGTATTACCGCGGTTTCGCGAGTTTGCTGGCCACGGCGTGTTAGTGGCGCACAACGCGGCGTTTGACCTGTTAGCGGTTTCTCAGCATGCCTCTTCGGTCGGAGTCAGCTTTGATATGCCGGTTCTCGATACCTTGCTGTTATCCCGCGCCCTGGATCCAACCCTGGAAGGCCATGGTCTGGATGCGCTGGCCGAGCGTTTTCAACTGGTATTTCCGCCGGGTACCCGGCATACCGCACTCGGTGATGCGCGTGTTACCGCTGAACTGCTTCTGGCGTTATTGCCGAGAATGGAAGCTCGAGGGGTGACTACGCTGGCTCAGGCAATGGAATTACAAAGCCGCGCAGTTCAGGTGTCGGTGTAATGGATAGGCAGCATGGTGACGAGCCGGAAAGAGCCGATGTGAAGGCTGGCAGAAGGTCTTCATTAGTCAGTCGTTTGATCGCTCTGACTCTGTTTGCGTTAGTTTTATTTACCCCGCCGATGCTTGGTTTGTTCGATAAGCCTCTTTGGGGGGAGATTTCTGCATTACCCCTGTATTTGTTCGCGGCCTGGATGCTGGTGATAGTGCTCTGTGCGCTACTACACGAAGGTAAAACCGATGAGTGAATGGGGGATTATTGCAGCCAGCTTTGGCTATCTCGGCTTGCTGTTTATTATCGCGGCTTACGGAGACCGGCGTGCGGAACAGGGACGGTCGATTATCGGCTCGTCGGTGGTCTATGCGCTATCAATAGCCGTGTATTGTACGGCCTGGACCTTTTACGGCAGCGTCGGGCGAGCGGCTGAGCAGGGGCCTTCATTTTTACCGATCTACCTGGGTCCGACGCTGGCCATGCTCCTGGGTTGGATGGTCATTCGTAAAATGGTTCGCATTGCCCGCGCGCAGCGTATCACGTCAATCGCTGATTTTATCAGTGCCCGTTACGGTAAGAGCGGTGGCATAGGTGCCCTGGTTGCGCTGATCGCCGTGCTGGGCATTATGCCCTATATCGCGTTACAGCTGAAAGCGATTACCTACAGTTACGCCGTGCTAACCCATTATCCTGCCAGTCCGGTAGAGACGGGGTTGCACTTCTGGTCGGACAAGTCATTTTGGGTCGCGCTGGTCCTTGCCGTGTTTATCATTCTTTTCGGAACCCGGCACCTCGATGCCAGCGAACGTCATGAGGGAATGGTTGCGGCGATCGCCTTTGAATCGGTGGTTAAGCTGGTCGCTTTTCTGGCGGTAGGGCTGTTTGCAACGTTTAGCCTGTTTGGCGGCCCGACGGAGCTTATGGCACGCGCGGCAGAAGATGCGTTCCTTTCAGCGCGAATGAGCGTGGGGGCGATGCCGGGCGGTTACGGTGGTTGGGTCGGTACACTGGTGCTGGCAACGCTGGCGTTTATCACGCTTCCCAGACAGTTTCAGGTGCTCGTGGTTGAAAATGTCGATGAAAAACATATACACCGCGCTAGCTGGTTGTTTCCGCTCTATCTGCTGGCGATAAATCTGTTTGTGATACCGGTGGCTATGGCGGGGGTGTTGCTGGGGCCGGCCGCGCTTGCCCCCGATAATTTCGTCCTTACCGTACCCCTGGCGGGAGGTGCGCACTGGTTGCCATTGCTGGTCTTTATCGGTGGTCTGTCGGCGGCTACGGGGATGGTGATTGTCGAAACCATCGCCTTATCAACGATGGTTAGCAACCAGTTAGTGATGCCGCTGCTATTACGCTGGCCAGCCTTGCATCTGGACAGCTACCGGGAGCTCAGTGTCTGGCTGCTCGGCATCCGGCGTATCGCGATCATTCTGATATTGTTACTGGGGTATCTGTACCACGCCCTTATTGGTGAATCCTATAGTTTGGTCACCATTGGTTTGGTGTCTTTTGCTGCTGCAGCACAATTTGCACCGGCTCTGCTGCTCGGGCTTTATTGGCGCGGGGCTGCCCGTGCCGGCGCGGCTGCCGGCATGCTGGGTGGTGCTGCAGTTTGGGCCTATACGTTACTGTTGCCGGGTTTTGCTCTGTCGGGCTGGATGGACAGCAGCGTGCTGACGCAAGGGATGTGGGGGCTGTCATGGCTGCGGCCCTATGCACTGTTTGGTCTTGAAGGGTGGGACATCTACAGCCATGCGTTATTCTGGAGCATGTTGGTGAATGTCGGCCTGTTGGTCGGTGTGTCGTTATTCGTCAGTCAGAATCGTGTCGATCAAACCCAGGCGGCTCTGTTTACCGGCGCAATGCGCCCTGAACTGATGCAGACGCCGTTACTGTTAGGGCAGACCAGCCGGGGTGAATTGAAACAGTTGCTGGAACGTTATTTAGGGGGGGCCGTCAGTGCGCGGGTGTTTTCCGGATTTGATGATGGCGCACAGGATGGCGATCCAGCAACGGCTGGCTTGATAAACCGCGCAGAACAGGCGCTGGCGGGCTCACTGGGAAGTGCAAGTGCGCGGGCTTTGATCAATTCTGTGGTCAAAGGACAGGCTCTGGAGCTGGAAACGGTGCTGAGCATTCTGGATACGACATCCCAAACACTGGAGTACAACCGGCAGCTGCAAAGCAAATCGACCCAACTGGCCAAGGTGGGTACCGAGTTGCGGGCGGCTAACGAGCGGTTACGCGAACTGGATCGCCTGAAGGATGAATTTGTCGCCATGGTCAGCCATGAACTGCGCACGCCGCTGACCTCGATTCGCGCCTTTGCAGAGATCCTGCGTGATACACCGGACCTGAACGAGGAGAAGCGAACCCACTTTCTCGAAGTGGTCGTTAAAGAGAGTGAGCGTCTGTCGCGTTTGATCGAAGAGGTGCTGGATCTGGCCCGACTGGAATCCGGCCGGATGACGCTGCGTCCTGAGCGGCTGGATCTTATCCGGATCACGCAGCAGTCTGCAGATGCGGTCAGTCATGTATTGCGTGAGCGGGGGGTAACCCTTGAGCTCTGCTTGTATATGGATGAAGGCGGAAGTTGTCAGGTGGCGGCTGCCGATTCACCGAGTTGGCAAGGGCTGCCGGAGGTCCGGGCGATGGTGATGGCTGACCCTGACCGTTTGCAACAAGTGGTGATCAACCTGCTGGATAATGCCAGCAAATTTGCCCTGTCGCCGGGAGGTAAGGTCCGTTTGAGTTTGCTGGCACATAAGCGACACTGGCGGGTCAGCGTGGAGGACAACGGGCAGGGGATTGTTGCCGAGGAACGGGAACGGGTATTTGAAAAGTTTCACCAGATAGAACAGCAAAATTTAACCAGTGGCGGACGTCCCCGCGGGACCGGTTTGGGGCTGCCTATCAGTCGCGGGATTATTGCTCACATGGGCGGTCGGCTTTGGATTGAAGCCAGTGCCGATCTGGGTGGCGCGCAGCTTATTATTGAGTTACCGGGGCTGGATGAGCAAGACAGAGCCGTTGCCAATGCCAATGCTTCCGAGGCAGGTGATAGCGCATTAACGGCGCCAAAGGACAGCAACGATCAGGAAGTACCGGGGACTTTGTGACGCGCCAAACGGGTCAGGTCACGAACCTTACCCAGATCATATCTCAGCAGCAGCGACTCACTTTCACTTAATGTGCGTGTATCAAGCCAGTTATCACAACTGCGTCCGGCCAGATTGCTGTTAAGTTGGGCGCGCAGCAGTAAGTCCTGCAAGCGGTTGATCGCATCGGTTAATTCAATGGCTTGTGACGTTGTAAGAACCTGTTTCTTTTGCAGCGACTGAATGCGGTTGCGGCTGTCTACGGCCTCAATACCATGAATCAGGCTTAATAAACGTAGCGCGCTTTGCAGGGGTAATAAGCCCTGGCGTTTAAGATTGATCGCCTGCGCGTGGGGGGCCTCTCGACCATCGCCACTGAGGCGGTCGAAGCGGTCCAGCGCAACCGGTACTTCTTCCAGTAACGACGCCATCTCGTCGAGAAACAAACCAGCATTGGGCATGAGTGACAAGGTGTATTGCCTGAGCGTACCCGCCATGGTGTCGTTACCGTATACCGGGTTAAAATCGAGCAATATATTGGAAAACTGCACGATTTTAACCTGACGTTGCCGGGTCCAGAGATCCATCTGCTTTTGCCAGGATGACAGACGTTTACGCCATAGCGGCCAGCGTGCCATAACGTGGCCTTTACACAACGGAATACCCGCCTGGGCAAGATGCTCGGTAAATCGCTCACCCAGAGACTGAAACCAGGTATCGATGGCCGTATGCTGTTCATCGGGATAATCGCCGAGGATC
>JBFGYY010000096.1:0-8851 GCA_041587095.1 Motiliproteus sp.
AACCCAGGAGCACATAGGACATAAATGCGATGCGCACCATGATTAATCAGCAATCAAAAAACTGATCCGACAGCAGCTCAAATCGGTATGCCCCTGCTGCATCGGAAGCCTTAATTGCAGGATTCAGTGCCAGCGCTCATGTCATCGTCAATGTCACTGCTAATGTCACTGCTAATGTCACTACCAGCGTCATCGGCGATGGCATCCACCTGATAGCGGGACCAGCGAATCGTTGTGAATGCCTGGTCTTTTGCCAGCCCGGCTTTGTGCTTCAGGCGCTCGACAAACACAGCGGGCTCCGGCAACTGCTCCCATACCTGAGGCAAAAAAGTCGCGCGATGCGCACCTGACTCGAGCCACAGGCCATCGATACCCACGCGCAGGGTGCGCAGTAACTCGGCTTCATCCTGCACATTCATGGCCTGCAAGGGCCTTAACACGGAGATATCGATACAAAGATCCCCGGCCTCATCACGGGTCAGGGGCGCAAAGCGCGGGTCCTCAAATGCGGCTTTGACCGCATAATCGGCGATGGCCTGCACCAGCGGCTGACGCGCTTCCAGGGTGCCGATACAACCGCGCAATTCGCCGTGGCGATGCAACGTGACAAAACAGGCCGCAGGCCTGAACAGCGCGGCGGGAAAATCATTCCGGTCGACCTGTAAGGGGGGCTTGCCATCCAGATGATGATCGATAGATTCTCTCACCAGCGCTAACAACGCGCGCCGGTAGCCCCGTAACAGACCGGGCATTGCCGTGCTCGATTCGTGATCGTCTGCTGCCCTGTTTTTATCCGTTGAGGACATACGCGCCATACCCCACCACCCGTAATTTATCGCCGCCGGTATCGCCGGAATTGCGCAGGTCCAACTGCTCGATCTGCATCCGTTTACGCTGTGCAGCCAGCAACAAACCGTTCAGTGGCCGGCAGCCGCAGGCCTCATCGCCCCTTAACTGATGCGAAAACGCACAAATTTCTGCGCTGGTATGCTGATCGATCACCTCGGCGCTCATGTAGTCGTGGAAATGACTGAGGTCACTGCTGACCACAACCAGCGTTTCCTCCCCTCCCCACAATTGGTCCAGCAGCGCCGCAACCTGCTCCGGCTCGCACTCGCCTACCAGCAGCGGCAACAGGGTGAAATCTTCCAGCAGGTACTGCAGAAAAGGCAGATGGACCTCCAGACTGTGCTCTTCCCGGTGCGCGTGAGCATCGGTATGAATCAGACCCGCCGCCACATCGGGTAGCCCCTGAACCCGCCTGACCAGCTCGGCATCCACCGGGACAGCGCCTAACGGCGTGGCAAAGTGGCTGGCGTCCGGTAGTGCAATACCCCGCAGAGGAACCCGGTGCGCAGGCCCCAGCAACAGTACGCGCCGGATCCTGGCTTCCCGGCCCCGCAGTCGGTTATAGGCCCGCGCGGCTACCGGCCCGGAATAGATATAACCCGCGTGCGGTACGATCAGCACCTTAGGCATGACGGAACTGTCTGCCGCTGGGGAACAGGGGTTATCTCTGAGCAGCGTCGCAACGCTCTGCAGTAAAACCTGCGGATTGTCGGGGTAGAACATCCCGGCGACGGCGGCTTGTCTTACGTTCATGAAGGTCTCTACTCCCGCTTACTGATTAAACGCACGTTGATACACAGACACTCCCGCTCAGCAGGCTGAAAAGCCTGCTCAGGTCAGCAATATCAGACCTGAGCTGAAAAATCCTCGTGCTGGTCGCGGGCACACCAGCCCGAGCACTCGTATAATTATAGTCAGCAGGTAAGGAGCCTGGCGGAATTGGCCGAATGCCACCAGAGTCAGTCCCCTTTGAGACAGTGCTACAAACTCGTTCGGGGCAATCGTGATGCTACGCAGCAACAAAGCGGGCGGACAGTGTCCAAAGCCGGCTTTTCCACAGTTGATCAGCGGCTCAGTCCGACCCGCTCCTACATGATGCAGACCTGGTAGAGGTCGCCGCAGCGGCCGGAGGGCAGCCATGGATAATCTGACACCGGATAGCCTGACACCGGATAATCTGGCACCGGATAGCGTCGCTACCCGTCACTGGCACCCGCTGGAAGACGGGCGTGTGCAGTGCGATGTCTGTCCGCGCGCCTGCAAATTGCACGAAGGACAGCGCGGCGCCTGTTTTATCCGTGGCTGCGAAAACAAAGCGGTGGTGCTCTACAGCTGGGGACGATCAAGCGGTTTTTGTATCGATCCGATCGAGAAAAAGCCCCTGAATCACTTTTACCCCGGTACGCCGGTGCTTTCATTTGGAACTGCCGGCTGCAACCTGGCCTGCAAGTTCTGCCAGAACTGGGACATGAGTAAATCACGCGAGATGGATACCCTGGCAGATCAGGCTTTTCCCGAACAGATTGCCGCCGCAGCCGAACAGGCGGGCTGCCGCTCCGTAGCCTATACCTATAACGATCCGGTCATCTTTATGGAGTATGCACAGGACGTTGCCGATGCCTGCCACGAGCGCGGTATCCACAGTGTGGCCGTCAGCGCCGGTTATATCTGCCCCGCGCCGCGACGAGAGTTCTTTGCCCATATGGACGCGGCCAATATCGACCTGAAAGGCTTTAGCGAACGCTTTTACCAGAAGCTCTGCGCCGCTCACCTCGCACCCGTTCTCGACACGCTGCTGTACCTGAAGCAGGAGACCCGGGTCTGGTTTGAGATTACTACCCTGCTGATTCCCGGCGAAAACGACAGCAATCAGGAGCTGGAGCAGCAGTGCCGCTGGATCGCCGATAACCTCGGTCCTGACGTGCCGCTACACTTCAGTGCCTTCCATCCCGACTGGAAAATGCGCGATACCCCCGCAACACCGCCTGCAACCCTCACGCGTGCGCGCAAAATCGCGCTGGAACACGGGCTGCATTATGTTTACACCGGCAATGTCCACGATCGCGACGGCAGCAGCACCTACTGCCCTAACTGCCGGGCCCTGCTGATCGAGCGCGATTGGTATCAGCTGGGGCACTGGGGGCTGGATGAGCAGGGACACTGCAACGGCTGCGGACATGTGATCGCCGGGCGCTTTTCAGCCCGGCCCGGCACCTGGGGAGCTAAACGACGCGGCGTGATCATTCAACGCGCCAAAGTCTGAGCGTTAACCGACTATTCACCCGGCGGGTTAAGAGGAGACGCAGGATGCGTCAACCTTGGTCGAAGACCAATGCGAGCCTCTGAAAATCAAACGGTTCCACGCAACTGCACCAGTTTTTCAGAGGCGGTGGACGCAATAGGAATGGACCTATGTGTCCACCAGGTTAATAGCTCAATGCCTCCGGGGAACAATGCGCGCTTTTGCCGTACGCCCAGCCGATAACACACTGATAACTGTAATTCACTCCCCGCATTACCCGTTATATTACGGCCCTCGCCGACAACGGCCCCCGCCAGCCCGCCAGCGTCGCGTCATGACACTCTAAGATGATGATCTGCGTGCCCCATTTGCAGAATAAGCTTGTTATACTCGGAGCAAAATCAACCATTCGATTGCGATTATCGGTACAGGGATCGACTATTATGAAGAAGCTAAAGCATGAAAAAGAGCTGCTGAAGGAAGCGCTTAAAATAGGCGCGGTCTATCTGGCCAAGCGTGGCGTTGGTGAGTTTGAGGCTACAGACAGTTCCGATTTAAAAATCGAGGCGGTGTACCGGCTTCTGGTGCACGACAAACTGGTCCAGCCCCTGGCAAAAGATCAGGAAGACCTGCCGCATATGCGCCATAAACTGGCGCTATGGATATCCAAAAATCTGCCGGCGAATCATCCGTTGCTGGAAGGATAAGCCGCAACGACGGTCCGGCAGTGTTACCCAACAGGAGATGCGTGATGGAAACACCCCTACTGGTCATTGGCAATAAAAACTACTCATCCTGGTCGCTACGACCCTGGCTGCTGCTGCGCCATTTGGGTATTGAGTTCGAAGAGGTCCGGATCGCGCTGGACACGCCCGAGTTTCAGCAACAGGTAAAACGCTATTCCAATGCCGGCAAAGTTCCGGTCTATATTCAGGGCGAGTTGCGTATCTGGGATAGCCTGGCTATTTGTGAATATCTGGCCGAAAAGTATCCACAAGCCTGGCCCCACAGTGAAAAAAGCCGCGCATTGGCGCGATCGGTCTGCGCCGAGATGCACTCGGGCTTCAGCGCCCTGCGCAATGAACTGCCCATGAACTGTCGGGCCCATGACCGTATCGTCCAGCTGTCAGACGCAGCCAAACAGGATATCAACCGAATTGAAAACATCTGGGAACTGTGCCGCAAATACCGCAAAGGTGACGGCCCCTGGCTATTTGGCGATTTTTCCGTCGCCGATGCGTTTTACGCGCCGGTCGCCATACGCTTCAGTGGCTATCGTCTTGAACTGAAGGAGCACAGCCGTAGCTACTGCCAGACGCAACTGAATAACTCCCATCTGCAGGAGTGGATCCGTGCCGGGCAGGAAGAAAGCGAAATTGTCGAGGCCGATGAGGCTGGAGAGGAACCGGGGTAGATCCTCTGGGCAAGAAAAAAAAGCTGCCGATGACAACGTGAAGCGAAGCAGGATAAGCAACGGCCGCACAGGCTTAAGCGCACGGCGCCGGTGTCAGCCTGAACGCCGCGGCGCGACGCTCTACTTCGCGTTGTCCAACATCAATAGCGCGTATATTCGTTAAAAATACTGACCTCTTCGTTCTCGCTGACCGCGTAGACTTTGAAGTCATCCTGCCGGGCTCCTTCCATATCCATACCCGGCCCGCCGGAGGGCATTCCGGGCACGGTCAACAGACGAATGTTGGAGCTTTTAGCAAGTAATGCCTTGATATCCTGGGCGGGAACATGGCCTTCAATCACCTTGCCATTGACTTGCGCCGTATGGCAGGACGCACCCTGAGGCGGCACGCCGAGCTTTTCTTTGTAGCTGTTTACGTCCTCAACCACCACATCGTTAACAGTAAAGTTGTGGTCCTCTAAATGGGAGATCCACCCTTTACAGCAACCGCAGGACGCGCTGCGATACACGGTGATGTCATAGTTGGCGTCGGTTTTGCCTTCCAGCCAAACCGGGTTCGCGGCAAAAGCCGAGACGCTGCTGCCGGTGGCCAGCGCCAACAGCAATGGCAATAAGATAGGTCGCATGGTGTTACCTCGTATTTTTGCTGTTCAATGACAGCGAATCTGCTCAGCCCCTCATCCGGGATCAGAGCGCGTGAATGGGCCGGCCGGTATTATTCATGTCCAATCTGATCCTCGCAATGATGCTCAATCAAAGATATCAAAGATATCACCCAGAAAACTTTTACGCTTTTTATAGTGCCCGTAGGGCTTTTGATGCCCTTGGTAGCCAGGTTTTTGCGAGCGCGGCGCCTGGTAACGGGGCTCTGTATAGGGCTGCCGCGTCTGCGGCGCTTCTCGCTGGCCTGCGAATTGCTCGCTGGAACGCTCGATAATTTTATCCAATTCACCGCGATCCAGCCATACGCCCCTGCAACCGGGGCAATAATCAATTTCGATACCCTGCCGCTCGGTCATTTTCAGCAGTGTTTCGCAATGCGGGCATTTCATCCTGTCACTCCCCCTCGATCTGATTAAACTTCAGCAGCCGTAATCCGTTAAATACCACCAGCAGGCTTGCGCCCATATCGGCAAACACCGCCATCCAGAGGGTAGCCCCGCCCGATACAGCCAGCAACATCACCAACAGCTTGATTCCCAGAGCCAAACCGATGTTCTGGATCAGGTGCCGGCCAGTCGCCCGACTCAAACGTATAAACCAGGACAGCTTAGCCAGGTTGTCATCCATCAGTGCAACATCCGCGGTTTCCAACGCCGTGTCGGTACCCGCCGCCCCCATGGCAAAACTGATCTGGGCCCCCGCCATGGCCGGGGCATCATTGATGCCGTCACCGACCATGCCAACGGTACTGTAGCGGTTTTTTAATTCCCGCAGTACGTCCAGCTTCTGCTCAGGAAGCAGATTGCCGCGCGCATCTTTAACACCCAGTTGTTCGGCAATGCCGGCCACCGTGTACGCGTTATCACCGGATAGTACCAGCGTATGGACCCCCAAATCGGCTAATTGTTCCAACGCACGCCGACTATGGGCTTTGAGTCGATCCGCAATCGAAAATAGCGCCCAGGGGCGACCCGAGCACAACAGCAACAGCGCTGTCTGGCCCTGTTTCTCGATGCGTTCAAACGCAGCTTCCAGCGCCGGCGAGCACAACCCCATCTCATGAATCAGCCGGTGGTTGCCTAACACACATTCCTGGCCCTGCAGTTGTCCGCGCACACCACGACCAGTCACAGACTCAAATTGACTCACGGCCATACTGGTGCCCGGTGCCGCTTGCGCGCGTGCGAACCGGGCAACGGCCTGCGATACCGGGTGGTCGGAATGACCCGCCAAAGACGCGGCGAACTCAATGGCCTGCGTGCGCGGCACATCACTCAGTAGCTGTACGTTTGTCACGCTGGGCAGCCCTTCGGTCAGGGTACCGGTCTTATCGAACGCCATTACATCCAGTGTTCTGCCCAGCTCCAGGTATAAACCGCCTTTAACCAGGACACCATGGCGCGCGGCCACAGTCAGGCCGCTGACCACCGTAATGGGCGTCGAGATGACCAGCGCGCAGGGACAGGCGATGACTAACAGGACCAGAGCGCGATAAATCGCATCAAGCCACTCCCAGCCCAACGCCAGCGGCATAAACAGGGCTGTGGCAACAGCGAGCGCCATCACCACGGGGGTATACACCCGGGAAAAACGATCGATAAATCGCTGCGCTGGTGCCCGTTCACTCTGCGCGACTTCCACCGCATGGATGATACGCGCAATGGTTGAATCATGTGCCAGCGCCGTAACCCGTATCTCCAGCAAACCGGTCTGATTTAACGTACCGGCAAACACCCGGTCACCGACATCCTTCTCAACCGGTAAGCTCTCACCTGTGACGGGGGCCTGATTGACCGACGCCGAACCACGCACGATCTCACCGTCCAAGGGGATTTTCTCGCCGGGTCGGACACGAATAATCTGATTCAGCGTCACGACATCCACGGCGACGGTCTGCCATTGCCCCTCCTCACCTCGAACAGCGGCGGTATCGGGGGCCAGCGCCATCAATTCCCTGATCGCATTGCGCGCATGCCTTAATGAGCGACTCTCAATCATTTCGGCCAGCGTAAACAGCAGCATAACCATGGCCGCTTCCGGCCACTCGCCGATCAGCATGGCGCCCGTGACGGCTATCGACATCAAGGCATTGATGTTGAAATCCAGATGCCGGACGGCCACCCAACCTTTCTGATAGGTTGCCAGGCCGCTCAACGCTATCGCCGCGACGGCCAGCATCAACACCAGCACATCCAGGTCAGAGCCGATCAGGTCGAGCAATTCTGCACCGGCGGCGCAAAGCCCCGCCACAAGCATGCGCAGATACCCCAAGACCCTGCTACCCGTTTCGATAGCCGCAGCATCGATAGCCGGAGCATGGCCAGCAGTAGCGTCACCTGCGTTAGCAGCCGTTTCGCCGAGGCTATCCGGGGCAAAGCCGATATCGGTCAACACCCGCATGATCGCGGGTAGTGCGCCATCGCTGTGCCGGAGAGTCAGGGTGCGTTCCAGTAAATTAAACGCCAGAGACTCTACCTCCGGCATCGGTTCCAACCTGGCTCGGATCAGCCGCTCCTCGGTAGGACAGTCCATGGCACTGATCCGTAACCGAACGCTGTTCGCGTGCTGATTTGGCCTCTGTTGCGGCCTATTTACGTCCTTGTCCGGCTGGCTTGTGCAGCCGCAGCTGAGGGGTGATTCTGATTGCATACCGTTCACCAGTGATCCGTTGGTCTACCAGCACTATAGAGCTTATAGTTAGTATAAGGTCAAGACTGGCGTTGCACTCAGACCAAGCAAACAGGTGATGCATGAAAATCGGAGAATTAGCGCGGCTAACCGGGACTGAAACCGTCACGATTCGCTTCTATGAAAAACGCGGGCTCATGCCGGCCCCCGCCCGCACCGGCAACAACTACCGCACCTATCTGGATGAACACAGGGAACGCCTGCTATTTATTCGCCACTGTCGTGGCATGGGGATCAAACTGGATGAGATCAGCGAACTGCTCAAGTACCGCGATCAACCTCAGGCGAGCTGTGAGATGGTCAACGTGCTGATCGACAGCCATATCGTCCAGGTTCATAAGCAGATTGAAGAGCTACAAAATCTGGAAAGCCAACTGCTGCAGCTGCGACACCGCTGTAACCAGTCGATCAACCCCCGGGGGCAGGCGGCCCGTTGTGGCATCCTGCAAACCCTGGAGAATCATTTGCCTGACACTTGATCTTTAGCACAGATAGCACCTGAACCTGCCGATCAGGCGGCATCACTGGCCGTAGCAATCGCTGCAGGCGCGTCAGCCAGGTGCACCGTGGTCGTCGGAAAGGCTATCTCTGCGCCCTGACGCCCGATAATCGCCATCACCTTAACCATCACATCCTGTTTGATCTCATGAAACTCCACCCAGTTTGTGGTCTTGGTAAAGGTATAGATAAAGAAATCCAGTGAACTGGGGCCGAATTTATTCAGATTCACAATCAGGGTCTGTTCGGTATCGATGGCCGGGTGATCAAGCAGCATCTGTTTCACTTCGGCAATAATCGCTTCGACGCACGCCGCGTCATCATAACGAACCCCCACCGTTTCATAGATACGCCGGTTGGTCATGCGCGAAGGGTTCTCCACCGAGATATTCGCGAAGGTCGCGTTGGGCACGTACAGCGGCCGCTTATCAAAGGTGCGGATTCGCGTCTGGCGCCACCCAATATATTCTACGGTTCCTTCGATATTTTTATCCGGT
>JBFGYY010000097.1:0-8823 GCA_041587095.1 Motiliproteus sp.
ATCAATAAACTTAGCGGATTATTACGCATCGCATGACTCCAAACCCGGACTGAGATTGCAGCCGGATTTTGCTTATATTCAACCCCGACCTAACCGGCATCGGTTTGGCCGGACGCAACGGGTTTCGCTGGCAATAGTCTGCCACATCGAGCCGCCCCACTCCGTCACACGGCTTATTCGCCGAACAAGCGACGAAACCAGTTGAGCGGTTGTTCGCTGATATCAACCGCGCCGCAGGGACTTTGCACGTTAGGCGCGGTTCCGGCGATAAAAGGCACCAGCCGGGCCCCGGGGCAAGTTTCATCGGCGAGCTGCATCTGCGCTTCATCCACCCAATGGTATTCGATCGAAGCCGGTGCAGACATCTGGTATGAACGGGTTGCTATCGACTGCATCAGATTGCCCCACACCTTAAGCGCACCACTGCTCCCGGTCAACGGGGTTGGGCGGTTATCATCCTGTCCCAACCAGGCAACTGCAAGGTAGTCGCCGGTAAAGCCGGCAAACCAGCTGTCACGCTGATCGTTTGTGGTGCCGGTCTTGCCAGCCATATTCAAATCGGCAGGCAGCTGGCGATACAGCCCCCGTGCCGTACCCTCCCGAACGGTCTCCTGCAAGGCGTACTGCAACAGATGCACCGCGGCCGGATCGAAACGCTGGTCAATTTCAAACGGATAACGCGATAACAGGATACCGTCGGCGGTATGCACCGAACGAATGGCCCGCAACGGCGTACCGAAGCCATTCGCCGCAATTGTCTGATAGATCTGCATCACCTCCAGCGGACTCAGGCTCAGCGCACCCAGCAATGTTGAAGGATAAGGATCCACAGCGCGTTCGACCCCGAGGCGCTGCAGGGTGTCCACAACCTTATCCATCCCCAGCTCCAGGCCCAGCCGTGCCGTGGCCAGATTCAACGAATGAGCCAGAGCATAGTGCAGCGTTACAGGGCCATGGGATTGACGATCGTAGTTTTTCGGTTGCCAGTGCGAGCCGTCCTGATTTTGAATACTCAGCGGTGAATCGTCGATCAGGCTCGACAGGGTGTAGCGCTCGGGCTGCGACAACGCCGTCAGGTAGACCGCCGGCTTGACCAGGGACCCGATGGGCCTGATGGCATCGATGGCGCGGTTAAAACCCTGAAAGCGCGGCTCGCGCCCCCCCACCAGCGCCAGTAACTCCCCGGTCTGGCTGTTGCTCAGCACCAACGCCCCCTGAAGACCGTCAAGACGACTGCCATGGCGACGGTTCAGGTCTTCGATAGTTCCGACCAGGCTTTGTTCGGCACGGCGCTGCAGTATCGGATCGAGATTGGTGAACACCTGCAAGCCTTCACTGGCAAGGTCTTCCTGGCGGTACTCGCGCCGCAGCTGGCGTTTTACCAGATCCAGATAGGCCGGGAATGCCCCTTTACTCAGACTGCTGCTGGCCACAACCCCCAAGCCCTGCCGCTGAGCGGTGTCGCGCTCGGCAGCACTGATCAGGTTCTGTTGCTGCAGTAACGCCAGTACCAGATCCCTGCGCTCGGTCGCCCGTGCCGGATAACGCCGGGGGTCATAATAGGACGGGCCTTTGACCAGACCCGCCAGCAAGGCCATCTGCTCCAGCGACAGACTATCCAGAGGGCGTCCGAAGTAATAATGACTAGCAAGACCGAAGCCATGGATAGCCCGTGAGCCGTCCTGACCGAGGTAAACCTCGTTGAAATAGGCCTCGAGTATTTCATCCTTGCTGTAGTGCAGCTCCAGCAACAAGGCCATGGGAACTTCCAGCAACTTACGCCAGATCGTACGTTCGCTGGTCAGGAAAAAATTTTTAATCAGCTGCTGAGTCAGGGTGCTTCCCCCCTGCACCACGCCACCGGCGCGCAAGTTACTCCAGGCCGCTCGGGCAATACCTTTAAAAGACAGGCCGATATGCTGATAAAAATGCTGATCTTCTACTGCGAGCAAAGCCTGAATCAGCTGCGATGGCACCTTCGCCAGCGCGACCAACTCACGGTCTTCATTATCCGCAGGGTAGATGCCCCCGATCAGGACCGGCTCCAGGCGCACCAACGGCAGCTCACGCCCCTTAACGTCGACGATCTGCAGCACCTGCCGGCCGGCAAAACTAATCCGCAAGCGCTGTGGCGGCTCGACCCCGTCATTGAATCGAAAGCCGCGGCTATACAGCTCCACAACACCGGAGCCGAGTCGCGCTGTACCCGGCTGGCGGGGATCGGCAACAAACTGGTAGCCCAGGTTTTGTAATTCAAGTTGCAGCGCATCACGGGTCAGCGCTTGCCCGCTATAAAGCTCAAGCGGCCGCGCATAGACCTGCGCCGGTAGCGCCCAGCGCTTACCCTCAAATTTGGCACGGATGGTTGCATCCAGATAGGCGAGAAGAATCCCGCCGGCAACGGCGGCCACCAGCGATAACTTGAGCACAAGGGGCCAGTAGCGACACCGTTTACGCGCCGGTTTCGTGGTGGCTTCCGAGCGGGATTTACGCGGCTTGGGGCGAGGTGTTTCGGATCTCTTTTTACGCATCGCGGGAGTATAATCACTTTGATTGGCTAATGGGAGAGAACACCCGGCTTAACCGGAAACCGCAAGCAAGGAGTGAGGTATGAGTCAGCAATTAATCGAGTCACTGCAAAATCCGGCGCTGTTTGATCATCCCGTCACCGCATTTGCGGTTATCGAAACGCATATCTCCTGGGTATTACTGACCGGCCCCTACGCATACAAGATCCGTAAACCCGTCAACCTGGGCTTTGTTGACTTTTCCAGCCTGAAATTAAGACAGCAAGATTGCCTTGAAGAGCTGCGCCTCAACCGCCGTCAGGCCGAAGAGCTCTATGTCGATCTGGTGACCATCGGCGGTACTGAGCACGCACCCGAATTAGCGGACAACGCCCGACCGATCGAATACGCGGTTCGCATGCATCAGTTCGAACAGGACCAACTGCTGTTGCAGCGAGAACGCAATGGCATACTGAACGACACGCTACTGCTGCCGATGGCTGAGCGACTCAGCCAGTTTCACCGCGATGCGCCGGTTGCCAGCGCCGAGAGTGATTACGGAACGCCCCCGGTGTTATGGCAGGTTATTTCACAAAATTTCGACCAGATCCGACCGCGCCTGCCCGATCAAACCCTGCTTGAGCAGCTGGCCATGCTGCAACAGACGGCCCGTGACGAATTCCAAAGACTGCGTCCGCTGCTGATCAAACGTCGTCTCGCAGGCCGGGTGCGCGAATGTCACGGCGATCTGCATCTGGGCAATATCGTCTGGTATCAGGGACGCGCTATCCCTTTTGATTGCATCGAATTCAATCCGCGCTACCGATGGATCGACACCCTCAACGACCTGGCCTTTCTGCTTATGGACCTGGAGTTTTGCGGCCATCCGGCATTGGCCGCCAGGTTTTTGAATCGTTATCTGGAATTCAGTGGCGATTATGCCGACCTGGCGCTGCTGGCGTTGTTCAAAAGCTACCGCGCCATGGTACGGGCAAAAGTCGCCCTGCTCGGCGCCCCGGTGGGCGACCCCGAGGCACTCGCGCTCTGTCGGCGCTATCTGGATCTTGCGGCGAGCTATGCAAACCCGACAACACCGCGCCTGATTCTGATGCACGGCGTTTCCGGCAGCGGTAAAAGCGTCATCGCCGACAAGCTCTGCCAGCAGAGCGGCTGGATACGCCTGCGCGCCGACCGTGAACGCAAACGCATACAGCGCGAAAACGCCACACTGCCGCTTTATGGCACGGCCATGAATGACAAGACCTATGCACGCCTGTACCAACTGAGCGCATCCCTGCTGGCAGCGGGTTTCAGCGTTGTCGTGGATGCAACGTTCAATAGTCACCAAAAGCGGCAGCTATTTAGCACACTGGCCCAGGAGAGCGGGGTGCGTTGGAGCATTCTCGATTGTCAGTGCAGCCAGGCCGTCATTCACGAGCGTATTTTGCAGCGCGAGGCCCAGGGTAACGACCCCTCGGATGCAACGCCCGCCGTCGCTGAGCAGCAGCAAAAAATGCGAGATCCACTAACCAGCAACGAGCTGGCACAGCGTATCGGCATCGCAACCGACCGGGGCTCGGTCACCCGGCGCCTGCAGGAACACGGTCTGCTCAGCGTCAGTGAATCGCCGCTACACGGCGTTAGTCAGCCTGAGACGCCGGGCAATCATTGACGCCCCTGTGCGTTGTCGCAATACTGAGTAACAGAGCATGATTTAATTCAAGACAGACTGGCAAATGGACAGGCTATGACGAATACAGCCAATGGAAACCAACCCACAAACAGCTATCTGCAGCACTTGGTGGCAACGGATCAGCTTCAGGACGTGGTGGCGGAGCAGGATATTGTCAATCAGTTCGGCGTTTTACTCATTAAAAAAGGTGCGCGGATCAGCGCAGGCGTCAGCAGCACACTGCAACAGCACAAGCTTCGCCACCGGCTCGAACACAGTATCGAACTGACGAAAACCCTGAGCAACCGGGGTATCTATCGCCACCTGCAGGCTCTGCTGGAAGCCAACGACGAGTACCGGCAACTTCACGAGGTTTGTCGCTTTGAAGCCCGTCTGGAAAAGCTGGTCCTGGCCAACCCGTTGCACAAAGTCCTGCGCCAGCACCTGACGATCATGCAGCAGCAGGCCCCGCATGAGTTTGAACACTCGCTCTTCTGCGGCTGGGCGTCGGCGCTTATCGGCCATGAAATGGGCCTCACTGGTGAGCGCTGCGAGAACCTGTTCTATTGCGGGCTGCTGCACGATATCGGCTTGCTGCATATTACCCGGGCCGAAGACGGCAAACTGGCCCCCGAACAGTGGCGCTCACTGCAGAGCCACGTCATGGTCGGTTCGCTGATCGTCCAGAATTGCGAATGCTTTCCCAACGAAGTTGCCGAGGGGATCGCCGAACATCATGAAAGACTCGATCGTACCGGCTACCCGAGCCAAAAACCCGGCAACCAGCTGGGACTGTTTGGTCAGATTGTCGGCGCCACAGACCTGCTGGACAAGCTCTGCAGCCGTGATCCTGAGCACTGCTCAAAGCCCCTTACCGCCAGCCTGGCCTATTTCCGCGTCCACCAGGGCGCATTTCAGGAACCTATTTTCAGCGCGATATTCCGTATTCTGAGCCGCAGCCGTTACCAGCCCCCCGAGCTCGAAGGCGATGACCTGATACGCTTGCAGCAGCGGGTACAAAAACTACAACCGATTCAGAAAAAACTCAGCCGACCACTGGAGCCGCTCAGCAGCCTCGGCAGCAGTTTCAGGTCGCAGGTAAGCGGTGAGGCTATCGTCCTGATGAGTATCGCCATCACCGAGACCCTGAGCCGCGCGGGCATGGATAATGAACACTATGCACAGTGGCTGCAAGGAGAGATGAACAGCAGCGACAGCAGCGCACTCATTGAAGCGGATGCGATGCAATTTGAGCTGCTTTGGCTGTTCAAGCGCCTGGGATGGAGCATTCAGCAATTGCTAATCAGCGATTCGGCCCCCTCCGGCGCCTTGCGCGAGCGGCTGGAGGAATACACGCGGCAGATACAGAACGCGCTGAACAACAGCTGGCCCCTGTATCAGGAGCAGGAATTACCCGAAGAGGCAGATAAGCAGAGCGCCTGAAGCCGGCGGAGAAGAAAACTGAACAGCCCGGGTTTTCCCGGGCTTATTGGCAAAGACAGGCGCTCTCATATCCAGAGCGCGCCTGTTCCGATCCGCGCAGTATCAGTCGCGCGTAATCATCCGATCAATTGATACCGTAAGACATCAAACGCTCGTAGCGCTGGGCCAGCAACTCATCTTCCGGCAGCGCCTTGAGTACCGCCAGCTTTTCAACCAGCGCCTTCTTGATGGATACGGCCATCAGCGCCGGATCACGGTGTGCACCGCCCAAAGGTTCACCCAACACCTGATCGACCAGCCCCAGCTCATGCAAGCGCGTGGAGGTGATCCCCATCGCCTTGGCAGCATCTGCCGCACGGTCGGCGCTCTTCCACAGGATCGATGCGCAGCCTTCGGGGGAAATAACCGAGTACACACCGTACTGCAGCATCAGCAGCTGATCGCAGACACCAATTGCCAGAGCTCCGCCGGACCCCCCTTCACCGACAACGGTGGAGATAATCGGTGTTTTCAGGCGCGACATGACCGCAAGGTTAAAGGCAATCGCCTCGCTTTGACCGCGCTCTTCGGCATCGATACCGGGATAGGCACCGGGCGTGTCAATAAAGGTAAGAATCGGCATTTTAAACCGCTCGGCCATCTCCATCAGGCGCAACGCCTTCCGGTAACCTTCCGGGCGGGGCATGCCGAAGTTACGGCGCACTTTCTCTTTGATGGTCCGGCCTTTCTGGTGGCCGATAATCATCACCGGCTCACCTTCCAGACGGGCGATACCGCCGACAATGGCAGGATCATCGCCAAAATGGCGATCGCCGTGCAGCTCATCAAAGTCTTCAAACATCAGATCGATCAGATCCAGGGTATAGGGCCGCTGCGGATGGCGGGCAATCTGGGCCGTCTGCCACTCGCTCAGATCAGAGAAGACCTGCTCTGTGAGGCTCACGCTCTTTTCCTGCAACCGCTCGATCTCTTCCGAGATATTGACTTCACTGTCTTCACCCACCAGACGCAGCTCTTCAATCTTGGCCTGCAGTTCGGCGATGGGTTGTTCAAAATCCAGATAATTAGGGTTCATCAGTCTCAGTTCCGCAGCTTTTAACTCAGGGTGGGCGCACCCGGGCCAGTTTCGTGTCAGCGATGGTTTCAGACATCGCCTGGACATTGGGCAGCGCAGCAAAATAGGCGAATTCTAACCTGTGACGCCAGGGGTTACCAGTTAAGTGACGACGAGCATTCTTAAATTCATGGCCGTTTAGTCGTACACCAGGCGCACACTCTCTTTACCGTAGCTGCGCCCTAACTCCAGCAACAGGTCATCGCAGACCCGTACCCGCCAGCTTTCCCCCAAAAACAGGGCGCCTTCGGCATCGGGCCGCTGATAATGCAGCCGTACCGGCAATCCCTCATCCCGGTAACGCCCCAGCCAGCTGTCCAGCTGCTCGAGGATACGCGGCTGGGTCGAGGGCAGCGTCACCTGCAGGCAGCGCGCATAGGTGGTGCGCGCCGTAGCCATATCGTAAATACTGTTTGCGCGGCACTTGAGTTGCCCGGAATAATCATCGAAGGTCACTTCGCCTTCCATGACCAGTACCCGGTCCTTCGCCACGAGATGACGGTGCGCTTCGTAGGTATCACCGAACAGCGTAACTTCGAGACGCGCACTGCGGTCATCCAGAGTCACAAACACCATGGTATCGCCGCGCTTGGTCTTACGCAGGCGCATATCCACCACCAGACCCGCCACTTTCTGGCTGCTGCCCCGGGACGGCTTGATCTCCACCAGCCGGTTGGGAACAAAGCGGCGCAGCTCACGTTCATATTCGTCGATAGGGTGCCCGGTAACGTAGAGCCCCAGCGTATCCCTTTCGCCGTTCAGGCGCTCCTTATCGGTCCACTCCTCCACCCCGACATAGGGTGCGTAGACATGCTCGGATGCGGCATCGGCAACAGCGACATCGCCAAACAGGTCAAACATGCCGCTGTCCTGATTGCGGGCATTCTGGTCCGCCGCTTTCACGGCATCGGGTATCGCCGCCATCAGCACACCACGGCTGGCACCGAGTTTATCCAGAGCGCCGCAGCGCACCAGCGCTTCCAATACGCGCTTATTAATATTTTTAACACCGACGCGGGCACAGAAGTCGAACAGATCGCTAAAGGCCCCGCCCTCTGCGCGCGCACTGACGATGGCACCGATCGGTCCCTCACCAATTCCCTTAACGGCGCCCAGACCATATACGACCTCGCCGGCATCGTTAACGGTGAAACGGTACTCACTGCAGTTGACGTCCGGCAGCACCAGCGCCAGGCCCATGGTGCGGCACTCCTCGACAAAGATAACCACCTTGTCGGTGGTCTGCATATCCGAGGAGAGCACGGCCGCCATAAACGGTGCGGGGTAATGCACTTTCAGCCAGGCGGTCTGGTAAGAAACCAGTGCGTAAGCGGCCGAGTGAGATTTGTTAAAGCCGTAACCGGCGAACTTTTCTACCAGATCGAAGATATTCCCCGCCAGATCCTCGTCGATCCCCTGAGTTTTGCAACCGGCCAGGAAACCAACGCGCTGCTTGGCCATCTCCTCCGGCTTTTTCTTACCCATGGCACGGCGCAGCATGTCGGCGCCGCCCAGACTAAAGCCGGCCATGACCTGAGCGATCTGCATGACCTGTTCCTGGTACAGGACCACGCCGTAGGTCGGTTCAAGCACCGGCTGCAACGGCATGTATTCATAATCCGGGTGCGGATAGGACAGCTTGGCGCGACCGTGCTTACGGTTGATAAAGTCATCAACCATGCCCGATTGCAACGGCCCGGGGCGGAACAGCGCCACCAGAGCGATAATATCTTCGAAGCGACTCGGCAATAGCCGCTTCATCAGATCTTTCATGCCGCTGGATTCAAGCTGGAACACCGCGGTGGTATCACCGCGCTTGAGCATCTCGTACACGGCCGGCTCTTCGAGATTGATCAGGGTGATATCCAGCGGCGTTTCATTGGTTTTAGCCTGCAGATGATGGATCATCTTCAGTGCCCAATCGATGATCGTCAGGGTCCGCAAGCCCAGAAAGTCGAATTTCACCAGACCGGCAACTTCAACATCGTTCTTATCGAACTGCGTCACCAGGCCGGCGCCGGCTTCATCGCAGAACAGAGGGGCAAAATCGGTCAGTTTGGTCGGGGCGATAACAACACCACCGGCAT
>JBFGYY010000098.1:0-8646 GCA_041587095.1 Motiliproteus sp.
AGATCAGCGATGAGGGCTCGATCATTCTGCATATCCATCCCACCATCAGCCAGGTTATCGATCAGCAGAAAGTGATCAACGTGGGAACCAGCACCTTCCAGCTGCCGCTGGCCTTCAGCACGATTCGCGAATCCGACAGTGTGGTGCGCGCCAGCAGCGGTCAGGTGATCGTGATCGGCGGTTTGATGAAGTCAACCAGTACCGATAACGAGGCTCGGGTACCCGGCCTGGGCGATCTGTCGTCGGTCGGTGACCTGTTCCAGCAGAAACGCAAATCATCCAGCAAAAGCGAGCTGGTTATTCTGCTCAAGCCGACGATCGCCGACGATGCTGCGTGGCGGCGTACCCTGCAAAACAGTTTGAATCGCTTCAACTCCCTTTCCGGCGCAGGACAGTAAACCGTGTATCAGCAACATTTTGGCTTACAGGAGCAGCCCTTCGGGCTGACGCCGAACACCCATTTTTTTCTGAACCTGCCGACGCATCAGGAGGCGTTCAACCTGATCCTGGTGGCGCTGGAGAATGGCGATGGTTTCGTCAAAATTGTCGGTGAGGTCGGTACCGGCAAAACGTTGCTGTGTCGCAAGCTGTTAAATGCGCTGGATGACGGTTTTGTCAGCGCCTACATCCCCAACCCATACCTGAGTCCCGATGACTTTCGCAAGAGCTTCGCCCGCGAACTGGGGGTTGAATTGCTGGGCAGCGAAGGCAGCTTCGAACTGTTGGAAAAGATCAATCAGCGCCTGATCCAGCTGGCATCAGAAGGGCGCCGAGTGGTCCTGATCGTCGATGAAGCCCAGGCGATGCCCGAGGAGAGTATCGAAGCCCTGCGCCTGCTGACCAACCTGGAAACGGAATCGAAGAAACTGTTTCAGGTGGTCCTGTTTGGTCAACCCGAGCTGGATACCCTGCTCGCGCGCGATTCGCTGCGCCAGCTTAAGCAGCGTATTACCTTTGCCTACCAGCTGCGCCACCTGGATTTTGAAGGCACCGGCCTGTACGTCAACCACCGGATTGCGCAGGCCGGCTATAACGGCATGCCGCTGTTTTCCGCTCCCGCGCTGAAAGCGATTCATCGTGCGTCCGAGGGCACCCCGCGCTTGATCAACATTCTTTGCCATAAGGCGCTGATGGCGGCCTACGGCAAAGGCGAGCGGCGGGTTTCTCTGCCCCGGGTGCAGGCCGCGATCACCGATACCGAAGGCTTGTCGCTGGGCTTTTTTGAGCGCGCTCCTTTTGCCGGGACGCCGCCATGGGCATGGGGTGCGGGAGGTGCTCTGTTGCTGGCAGCTGCCCTGCTGGCGCTGCGCTGGACGGGAGGTCTGGTGTGAGTCTGGTGAATGATATGTTGCGCGATCTTGATCAGCGCAAAGAGCAGCCTGCAGGGGAGGGCAGCGCCGCGCAGATGAGCGCCGCTAACACGCAGGAAAAACCGGCGCAAACCCGTTGGGGGTTGCTGGGGGGCATGGCGGGCGTTATCGGTTTGGTGCTGGCCTATCTGCTGCTTGTTCCGCCGGCAAGTAAGGCGCCGAAAGTCTATACGCCACCGGTGTTTGACCTGCCCGTGGTTCCGCAAAAACCTGCGGGTGCCCCCGCCACCGCTGTTCCCGGCACAGTTGCCCCCGGTACAGTTGCCCCCGTTGAAGACGCCGTGAATGCAGCAAACTCAGCCGGGGCCGCGCCGGCTGCAGCCGAACCGCTACCGGTCTCTGCGGCGCCGGAAGTGCCGGCTATCACCGATATTCGTTGGTTGGCCCGGGCGAGTGGTCAGCGTCTGCAGCTTAGTTTGAGCCGTGCCGCGGGTTACCGCGTTGAAGTCCAGCGCGCCCGGGAACTGGTTGTGCTCCTGACCGGCTTTCAGTTGCAACAGGCGCTGCCGGCGCTGCCGTCCGAGCTGATTGACGGTTTGCAGCTGGATGTCGATCCGGAAGGCATTCGTCTCAGCCTGAGTACGCTGCAGGCCGTGAACTTCCGCATTATTCCGGTCAGTGGTAAGCAGGAGTTGCTGCGGATCGATATCGTACCCCAGCCGCGCCGGGACGATCAGGCGGCATCAGCGGCAACCCCTATAGTGTCCGACCGTGCATCGAGCGCTCAGAGCAAGTTGGTTCAGCAATCCGGGCTGGACGCAGCCACCCCTGCGCCTGGTATTCCGGTGGCTGATCGTGCCGCGACGGGCAGTGAGCCCCCTGATACCTCTGATACCTCTGATGTCGCGAAGGGTGACGCTGATGCAGCGCCGGATGTGGCCACGCGCGCCAAGAGCCCGGCGGCAAACATGAAGCGCGTCAAGGCACTGACCGGGCCGCAGCGGGATCAGCGTCAGGTGGCTGAGGCGACTCGCCTGCTGCAGGAAAATCAACCACAACAGGCGCAACAGCAGCTCGAACAGCACCTTCAGCAGTATCCCCGTGCGGTACAGAGCCGGGTCCTGCTGGCCTCGCTGCTGGTCAGTCTGAACAGGCTGAGCGAAGCGCAGCAACAGCTTGACGCGGGTCTGGCGCTGACGCCGCAGCAGACAGATCTGCGCCGGATCAAGGCGCGCCTGCTGCTGCAGGTGGGGGTTGAGGATGAGGCGCTGGCCCTGCTGGGTGAGCCGGGGCCCGGCATGGAAAACGATGCCGTCTTCTACCAGTTGCGTGCGACACTGCTACAGCGAGCGAACCGCTTTGACGATGCGGCCCAGGTTTATTACCGCTTATTGCAGGTGGATGCCGGTCAGGCGTCCTGGTGGCTGGGACTGGGGATGGCGCTGGAAGGCGGCGGCCGGGCAGGGGAGGCGCGACAGGCTTACACCAACGTGCTGGATATACCCGGCGTGGCCGTGCCCCTGACCCGCTATGCACAGGAACGGTTACGGCTGTTAAAACGCTAGTGCTGCGCCGGTATCTGCCCTGCGAGACCGCTGGCAGGGACCTCAAAGCCGCCAAGCACCGATCTGCCATACGAATCATGGCCTGCGCGTCTAAATGTGCGCGGGCACACCGCTAAAAACAGGGCGTCACACAGATGAGCACGGGTAAAGAAAAGATACGTATCGGTGACCTGCTGGTCCAAAACAATATGATCAGCGAAGCGCAGCTGATGGAGGCCCTGGCCCAGCAGAAGAAAACCGGTCAGAAGCTGGGGCGTTCGTTGGTGGCTCTGGGCTTTGTCACCGAAGCCCAGTTTATCGAGTTCTTGTCCCAGCAGCTGCGTATTCCCCACGTTGACCTGTCGCGCTATGAGCTGAACCGCAAAGAGGTGATGCGCCTTTCGGAAACCCACGCCCGACGTTTTCGTGCCGTGGTTCTGAAAGAACATGCCGATCATTTTATGATCGGTATGGCCGACCCCATGGACCTGTTTGCTTTCGACGAATTGCAGCGCCTGTTGCCTAAATCGCTGCAGCTGGCGGTGGTGTCTGAATCCCAGTTGCTGGGTGCACTGGATCAGGTTTATCGGCGTACCGACGAGATCACCTCGCTGGCGGGTGAACTGGACGAAGAGATCAGCGAGGATGCCTTCGATCTGGCGGCGCTGACGGCGCAGGACGACAGCGAAGTACCGGTGGTGAAGCTGTTGCAGAAGATCTTTGAAGACGCCGTACAGGTACGCGCCTCGGATATCCATATCGAACCCGATGAGCATGTGTTGCGTATCCGGCAGCGGGTCGATGGTGTCCTGCAGGAGCATGTTGTTAAGGAAAAGCGTGTCGCCTCGGCGCTGGTGCTGCGACTCAAACTCATGGCCGAACTGAATATTTCCGAAAAGCGTCTGCCCCAGGACGGCCGTTTCAATATCAATGTCAGCAAGCGCAATATGGATGTGCGTATATCGACCATGCCGGTACAGTATGGCGAGTCGGTGGTGATGCGGCTGCTGGATCAGTCTGCTGGCGCTGTCGGCCTGGACAAGGTGGGGCTGCCCGAGGATATGTTGCGGCAGATGCGCCGCCTGATCCATATGCCCAACGGCCTGGTGCTGGTCACCGGCCCGACCGGTAGCGGTAAGACCACCACCCTTTACGGCGCTTTGATGGAGCTGAATGTTCCGGCCAAGAAGATCATTACCGTAGAAGACCCGGTGGAATACCGTCTGCCACGTATCAATCAGGTCGGTGTGAACGCCAAGATCGGCCTGCATTTCAGCACGGTGCTGCGCGCCACGTTGCGGCAAGATCCCGATATCCTGCTGGTGGGCGAGATCCGTGACCAGGAGACCGCCTCGATAGCCCTGCGCGCAGCCATGACCGGCCATATGGTGTTATCGACCCTGCACACCAACGATGCGATCAGCAGTGCCATGCGGCTGGTGGATATCGGGGTCGAAGGCTACATGGCGGCAACGGCCCTGCGCGGAATTCTGGCCCAGCGTCTGGTGCGGCGTAACTGTGTTCATTGTACCCAGCCTTATACCCTGACACCGCAGGAGAAAGCCTGGGTGCACCAGCAGCTGGGCGACGGCGCCGAGCAGGCCGGGTTCAAAAAAGGTATCGGCTGCACCTATTGCAACAACAGTGGTTACAGCGGCCGGGTCGGTATTTTTGAACTTCTCGAGATCGATGACGCGATGGCAGAGGCGCTGCGCCGTAACGATATCTCGGCCTTTGGCCGCGCTGCGCGGGCCTCCTCCGGTTTTACAACCCTGGCTGAAAGCGCGCTGGGCTATGCGTCCAAGGGCCTGACGACACTGGAAGAGGTGTTCCGGGTCACGGAACAGATCGACGAGTCACAGCTGTTTGCCGCCGAGCCTGCGGATGAAACCTCGCAAACCGGGGAGAAGACGACCGGCTCTACCGGCGGCCTGTCACTCGAGCCCATGGCACCGTCCTCCCCGACCAGCGGAGGCTGATCGCTATGGCTATGTTTGAATACAAGGGGCGCAGCGCCTCGGGTGAGGCGGTCACCGGCCAGTTGCAGGCTCCCAATGCGGACCAGGCGGCCACGCTGCTGATGGAGCGTCAGATCACACCGATCTCCATTCGTGCACAGGAAGGGAAGACGAAGTCATCGGCAAAACCCGGTGAGATCTCGTTTAAAGAGATCAAATTTCTGCAGCGGGTCAAGCTCGATGAACTGATTATCTTCACCCGCCAGATGTACAGTCTGACCAAAGCCGGCGTGCCGATCACCCGTGCCATGCGGGGGCTGGCCCAGTCGGTACGCAACCCACTGTTGCAGGATACGCTCAACCATGTCACCGATGACCTCGAGCAGGGCTTTACTTTGTCAGGCTGTTTGAACAAGCACCCGAAGGTGTTTTCACGCCTGTTTGTCAGCCTGATTCATGTCGGTGAAAACACCGGTAATCTGGATCAGGCCTTCCTGCAGATATCCCATTATCTGGAGCTGGAGCGTACCACCCTCAAGAATATCAAGTCGGCCACGCGTTACCCCATGTTCGTCATTCTGGCGATTATCGGCGCGATGGTGGTGGTGAATATCTGGGTAATACCGGCGTTTGCCGGCGTGTTTGCCAGCCTGGGCGCCGAGCTGCCGTGGCAGACCCGGGCGCTGATCTCAATTTCGGAGTTTACCCGCGACTACTGGTACATGCTGCTGGGCAGCTCGGTGTTTGCGGTGGTGAGTTTTATCCGTTATATCGGCACCGAGGCGGGGCGGGTCAATTGGGACCGCATCAAGCTGCGCCTGCCGGTTGTTGGCGGCATGTTCGAGCGTATCACCCTGGGTCGTTTCTGCCGCACCTTTGCGCTGGTGATGCGCGCCGGCATTCCGATTGAGCAAGGTCTGGCCGTCGTTGCCAGCGCGGTGGGCAACGCCCATATCGGCAGCAAGGTTAACGGCATGCGTAACGGTATCGAACGTGGCGAGGCGCTGACCCGTACGGCCTTGAATGCGGCGATGTTTTCCCCGCTGGTACTGCAGATGCTCGCGGTTGGAGAGGAAACCGGCAGCATGGATGAGATGCTGGACGAAGCCGCGTCCTTCTACGAACAGGAGGTGGAGTACGACCTCAAGGGGCTGGCCAGCGCGATAGAGCCTATTCTGATTATCATCATTGGCTTGATGGTACTGGTTCTGGCACTCGGCATCTTCCTGCCGCTGTGGGAACTGAGCACCAAGATGTAGGGACGGCGCATGGCGCGACAACGGGGCTTCTCATTACTGGAACTGGTGGTCTGCATTGCGCTGATCACCGGATTGGCCTCGATCGCCTATTCGCGGCTTAGCCAGTTGGCCGAAGATGCGGAGCATGCGGCGTTTCAGGGCGTCGTGGGCTGGTTGCAGGCCGGGGTCAATCTGGAGTTCAGCCACGCTCTGGCGCAGGGCCGATTGGCGGATATGCAGCAGCTGGAACGCTACAACCCCATGCTGCTGGCGGACAAGGTGGTGCAGCGACCGAGTAATTATCTGGGCGAGCTGAGCGAAGCGCAAGCCGAGCAGGCACCCGCCGGACACTGGTTTTTTGTGCTCGGGCGCGGCGAGCTGGTGTACCGCAGCCGTTATCGCGGCGGGTTCAGCCGTTATCAACCCGATGAGCGTGGTGATATTCGTTTTCGGCTAAAGTTGCTGCGCGCAGCGGCCGATAGCTTAGGTAAGCGAGCGGTACGCGGCGTTGCCTTAGAGCGGATAGCGGTGGAAACTGACTGATATCAAAAAAAAGCGTCTGATCTAAGCTAATGCTTTGATATGCGAACAAACAATACTATATGCTGTGAAAAATAAATTTACGGCCCGATAAAATCAGGAGTGGCTATGAAACGTAACCAAAGCGGTTTTACGATCATCGAATTGATCGTTGTTATTGCCCTGTTGGGTATTCTGGCGGCGGTAGCCCTGCCTCGATTTATTAATGTCACCGACGACGCGCATAATGCCGCGGTGGAAGGTGCCGGAGCCGGCTTTGCGACCGGTGTGGCTTTGCTCAAAGCACAGGTGGTGGCCAATGGTAAGCTGGGAACGGCTACTGCGGATGTTGATGGCTATGGCAGTGTGGCTGTGCTGGATGTGAACGCCAACGGCTATGCGGTTGCCAGTGGTGGTGCTGCGTCACTTCCGGGTGGTGACGATGACTGTGTCGATGTCTGGAATGGCTTGTTCGAAAGTGGGCCATCGGTTGTTGCGTCAGGTGGCGCTACAACCGGAATTGATTACTCCGCTAACTTTAGCACGCCTAGCTGTGTCTATACCTACATTCCCAGCAGTGGACGTTCAATCAATTACAACGCTGAAACCGGTAGTGTGACCGTCGATTCCACACCCTAATCGATGCTGGCGGGGGCGATGCCCCCGCTTGATTGCTTCCATGCCCCTTTTCTCACCATTGCGACCCCCTCCCTCTTCTAACGGCTTCACCCTGGTCGAACTTATCAGCGTTATGGCGCTGTTGGGGATTCTCTCCGCTGTTGCGTTTTCGCATTTCTCCTCGACCCAGACCTACCGCAGCATCGTCCTCAAGGATCAGTTCGTTTCTATCGCGCGTCTGGCGCAGCAGGCTGCGTTGAACCGGCATAATCGCCAGATCGATCTGGAACTGAGCCGCCCCGATGACTGGCTGTTGCGGGTGCTGGTGGATGGCGCAGAATTGAAGCGTCAGGACGTGGGCCGCGGTGCCGAAACGCTGGCGCTGGCCGCACCGGCAGCCGCCGTGGACAGCGCCCTGGCCCTGCTTATCCGTTATGACAATCTCGGTAATGTGGTGCAGGTGCAGCCGCCCGGCGGTGCATTTGCCGCCAACAGCGCCAACCTGCGCTTTGACCTGAGCGACCGGACCCTGTGCATCAGCCTGGCGGGTTATGCTTACGAAGCGATCGATGCGAGCGACTGCGATGATCACTAGGCGTGCGCGACAGGCCGAGGGCGTAACGGAGATGGCAAAGGCGCCGTGCGAGCCCGCCCAGCGCGGGTTCACGCTGATCGAGGTGATCGTCACCATCGTGGTCATGGCGGTGGCGCTGCTGGCGGTGGCAAACGGCCTGCAACTGAGTACCCGCTACAGCGCCGATACCCTCTGGCAAACCCAGTCGGTAGAGCTGATGCATGCCTATATGGAGGAGATACAGACCCGCCGCTACGATGAACTGACGCCTAATGGCGGTATCCCGCCCTGCGCGCCCTGCACGGTATCCGGGGCGCTGGGCAGCGAGGCGGGCGAAGTCCGCTCCGGCGGGGTCAACAGCTTTAATGATGTGGATGATTATCATGGCCTGGACGAGCAGCCGCCCAGGGATGCGCAGGGCGTTGCGCGAGCCGACTATCCGGGTTACCGGGTTCAGGTCGCGGTGACCTATTCGGCCACGGATTTCGGTTGTGGTCTGCCCGCGAGCCAGAATGGCAAGCAGATCACCTTGACCATTACGCCGCCGGGGCAAAAAGCGCTGCTGTTCAGCGCCTATCGGTGCAACTTCTGATGGGCTTGCACAGAGGCGATCAGCCACAACGCCCGTCTGGTAACAAGCTGGGGCTTCAATCCGGCTTCACGCTGATCGAGCTGGTCGTGGTGATGGTTGTGATGGGGATCCTGTCATTCGGCACCGTGCGTTTTATTCTCAACACGAGCGAAGCCTACAGCGACGCGGCCCGGCGTGATCGGATCGGCTCCACCGCCCGGGCCGCCGTAGAGCGGATTGCCCGGGAGCTGCGCAATGCGCTGCCGAACAGTGTGCGCAGCGGCACGTCGCCGGCCGGTGCTGCCTGCCTGGAG
>JBFGYY010000099.1:0-8561 GCA_041587095.1 Motiliproteus sp.
CGCTGGCGCCCAGCAGTGAAACGATTCAGCGCCGATGGTAGTGTGGGGTTTCCCCATGTGAGAGTAGGGCGCTGAGGAAATGGAAAACGTGGGTGAGCGTTTTCCCGAAGCGCGACTCAAATCTGTGATTTGAGGGCGTCCATCGCCAAGCGCCTATTAGAAGAACCTCCGGCACTGTGTGTCGGGGCTTTTTCGCTTTCTGGCTGGGCAGTCAAAACCACCTGATCCCATCCGGTTTTGATCCGCCGCTGACGGCAGGAATAAAACCGATTCAACACTGCTGGTCGAGGGAGGGGGCTATGTAGGTGAGTGCTTCAGATCATTGTCAGTTGTTTAATCTTAAGATGATATATGCTTGCGTACTGTATAAATACACAGTATTGTGTTGTGGTGTATCAGGATTGAAAAATAGGGCCGCATAGTGATTACCCCTGAATCTGACCTCGCTCCTTTTCAATATCGCTCTTCGGAAGCGTCACTTGCGTCCGTTACAAGCTCGACAGAAACTTTAACAAATCATTTTGCCGTTCGAGTGAGTCCGAGCAGTCAGGTGCAATTAGCTGGATCCAGGCTAATAAAGCCCATAGCCCCGCAACTCGTCAATCGTGTCATTACCCGCAGACCGAGTAATGACGGTCCCTTTCGACACGTTATAGATCTCTATCAGGGTAGTGAAACAAATAACCTCTGCAATCCGTCAGGTTCGTTAGTCGATATGGCCGCTACGTTCGGTTACAAAATCGCTGCAGTAGACGTTTTTGCAAAGGAACTTGAGCACCCTGACTATCGTTGTCGTAGCTTATTGCTGGGCGGTCAAAGCGATCCTTATCCTCTAGTCGAGAAGCAGTTGTTGTTAACCCGGTCCTTGCTTGAGGTGTGTATCAGATTGCACCAGCCAGTCGTTATTATGACCCGTAATAGCTTGATACTCCGAGATAGTGATTTACTGGAAGCCTTGGCTTTACAAGGGCTTTGCACAGTACTTATCGTCACCTCGAGCGCGGACAGCGAGTTAAATAGAAGGCTGGGTAATGGTGCAGAAGCGTTTCAAAATGGTCTTACGGTCATCAGGGCATTAAGTCTGCGCGGTATTCCGGTCGGCGCGGTTATCGGCCCGGTCATCCCTGCAATAAATGATGGTGAACTTGAGGCTCTTCTTGCAGCCAGTGCCGACGTAGGCGCAAAGTTTGCCGGGGTTCAATCTTTAACTGGCGTAGACGAATACCGTGCGAGCATTGAGCAGTGGCTGTACCAGTTTTACCCGGGGCGGGTTAATCATGTGCTGTCCAGCTTAAAGCGATACCGTCCTGTTTTAGCTAGTCAGAATCAAATTGGTGGTGAGCGGAATAAATTTTTTTTACGCTTTAACAGGACTTGTCAGCAGAACCGTTTGTTACCCTTAGATAAAATAAACCTCAATACGCAACTCTTCGGGTCTTCTGACAGTGAAGGGCAGCTGAGCTTGCTTTATTAATGTTAGTCAGCTGCGGCTAAATCCCCGATTGTTCCAATTAATTTGCTCAGTTTAAACAAGATTTCAGCGGCTTAAGTGGCGAATACTCGGTATTCGATTTATCATGGTTCCTTATTTTTGTGAGAGTTTTATTTAGGCATGGCTGACGAGCATAGTTCGACCCCGAAGCAAACAGAACAACCTTCACATGGCTCTGATACTGAAGATACCAAGCCAGAGCCTACTGCATCAGCACCTACGCCCAAGGTAGCTCGTAGCCGTGGGATCTATCTGTTACCGAATTTATTCACGTCCGCAGCGCTGTTTTCCGGTTTCTTTGCCATCATTGCGGCCATGAACGGTTCGTTTGAAAAGGCAGCGGTAGCCATCTTTGTTGCAATGGTACTGGATGGTTTAGACGGGCGTGTTGCGCGTATGACAAATACGCAGAGCGAGTTTGGTGCGCAATACGACAGCTTGGCGGATATGGTTTCTTTCGGCGTGGCGCCGGCGCTTGTCGCATTCTCCTGGGGGCTTAACAGTACGGGGAAGCTCGGCTGGTTTGCTGCTTTTGTTTATGTGGCAGGGGCCGCTCTACGCCTTGCACGCTTTAATACGCAGATAGGCAGCGTAGATAAGCGCTTCTTTATCGGCTTAGCTAGCCCTGCTGCCGCTGCCCTTGTTGCCGGTATGGTATGGGTTGGGACTGAATTCAGTGTCCTTAGCGCCGATTACGCAATTTTCGCGTCACTTTTTGTCGCGCTTGCCGGGATTCTCATGGTCAGTAACGTGCGTTATTACAGCTTTAAAGACATTGACTTCAAGGGTAAGGTTCCTTTTGTTTCTTTACTCGTAGTGGTACTTGTTTTTGGCGTTATCTCATTGAGTCCGGCGCTGTTTTTATGGATCATTTTTCTTGTTTACGCCGTGTCTGGCCCGGTCTATTTTTTGCTTCGCTATCGCCGTAAACGTACCTGACTTGCTAAAGCCGCAGACTGATGTCTGCGGCTTTTATTGAGAGTTAACTCTCGGGCTTTCTTCTTTCCGCAACACCTCCCTCAGACGTTACCTGTCTAATACCATTTTTTCTAAGCCTTAGTGCCAATCAGTCTCATTTGTGCTCCGTTTAAGTCCACACTTAAAGGGTGTTGCAAGTATGGCGCTTGCTATCTGTGTATGAATATTCAGCCGAGTGAGTTGCTGGGAGCTGGGGGAGGTTTAGTATGTATTTGCACCATTTACTGGGCGTTTTTTATCATCCGCGTGATGAATGGCGCTTGATTCGAGAAGAGCACTATTCGCTGGCCAGGTGTTTTACCTCTCATATTGTTGTGATGGCTGCGATCCCTCCCCTGGCAGCGTTTATCGGCACAACAGTTGTTGGTTGGAGTATTGGAGGAGGGGAGTTTGTTAAGTTGACAGCCGGTAGTGCGTTGCCGATCGCCATAGCTTTTTACTTCGCTTTGTTGGCCGGCGTTGCTTTAATGACTGGATTGACGCATTGGATGAAGAGGTCTTATGGATCTGATCCGAGTCTTGATGATTGTATGGTGTTAATTGCTTTTACGGCAACGCCGATGTTTGTAGCTGGTTTGTCTGCGCTGGTGCCGATATTGTGGCTTAATGTGCTCATTGGAATGGCTGCACTGGTACACACGATATATCTGCTCTACACCGGCACGCCAGTGATAATGAATATACCTGAAGATCGCGCTTTCATTTTTTCGACGTCAATCTTAACCGTTGGGTTGGTTGTTTTGGTAGGGACGATGGCTATGTCTGCGGTGTTGTGGGGGACGTTATTGATGCCGACATTTACTCAATAGCCTGTCGGGCAATGTATGAGGTTTAAGCGGGTATCTCTGTTCGTCAAGAAGGTTGATATTATAGTGATTGGTTCAGCATTATAAAAAAAGGGAGCGATAGCTCCCTTTTTCGTATCACCGTGTTTACCGGAAGCCGCTGTTAATGACTTCGAGTGTATCGGTGCCGGGGCATAACGCGCTTTCGGTTAAGCTGTTAAGCGGCCGGGTTGTTGTTTGCAGCACGGCATGTAAATCTTCTGCAGAGGGATCTATATACAGGAGTCCTGTAAGTAGTTCATCTTTTTCCTTATGTCGCTCAATGGCGTCTTTCGCCGCACGTCGATTGAGCGGGTCGTAGTTCTCGGAGACATGCTGCAAGCGAACGATAGATCCGTCATGCAGGCAAATCTCACGGCAACTTCCGACAGGGCAGGCCGTAGTAATTTCTTCTTTTACAGGGATGAAATCGGTAACGGCGGCTGTTTCCATATGGTCGCGTACGTAATCGTAGCTTTTACGCGAGCCCTTGTGATTATTGAATGTTACGCAGGGCGAAAGCACATCTATAAACGCAAAGCCTCGGTGGCTAAGAGCCGCTTTGATTAAAGGTACAAGCTGCTCTTTATCACCAGAGAAACTACGAGCAACAAAGGTCGCTCCCAGTTCAAGTGCCAGTGAGGCAAGATCAATTCCTTCAAGCAGATTCTCTTCACCGGCTTTATTCAGTGAACCTGAATCGGATGTGGCCGAAGTCTGTCCTTTGGTTAACCCGTAGACCCCGTTGTTGGCAACAAGGTAGAGCATATTTAATCGACGACGGACTACATGAGAAAATTGACCCAGGCCGATCGCAGCCGAGTCGCCGTCTCCTGACATGCCGATGTAAACAAGATCGCGGTTTGCCATGTTGGCGCCCGTAGCGATTGAAGGCATGCGGCCATGCACCGAATTGAAACCATGTGCTTTATTCAAGAAATAGGTAGGTGCCTTCGAAGAGCAGCCGATTCCTGACAGTTTTGCAATGCGATGCGGCGGTAGCGACAACTCGTGACACGCCTGTACGATGGCGCTGCTGATCGAATCGTGACCACAACCGGCACACAGTGTTGATAGTGACCCCTCGTAAGCTTGCTGGGTTAAACCCAGATCGTTAACGGGAAGTTTTGGGTGACGAAAAGTTGATTTTTGATAGCTCATGACTTATCTGCTCACCGCTTTTTTTGTGGGTTTTTTGCCGGCTGTGCTGCTGACACTAACTTGCTCCAGGACCTGGGAACTTATGAAGCGAGCGGTGATAGGCAGGCCATCATAATGAAGTACTCGCTTAAGTAATTTCGGATTGACTTCCAGCTCATTGATCAGAAGAGTGCGCATTTGCGCATCGCGGTTCTGCTCAATGACGAAAACTTCATCGTGTGACTCTATGAACGCCTCGACTTCAGGGCCGAAAGGGAAGGCTTTGATACGCATGGTATCGGCCTTGGCGCCTTTGTCTGCCATAAACTCAACCGCTTCTTCGATAGGCGCCGACGTTGTGCCGTAATAAATCAAACCAATTTTATTACGGTTACCGCTAATTTCCGCTGCGGGTACTGTTTGAGCCGCCGTCGCAAATTTTCGTGTGAGGCGGTCTACGTTGTCGGTGTAGACATCTCCGATTTCACTGTATACGGCATAGCGATCACGGGAGGTGCCGCGGGTAAAGAACGCGCCCTTTTCAGGATGTGTGCCGGGGTAGGTGCGATAGCAAATCCCATCCCCGTCAACGTCAAGATAACGACCGAACCGTTCAATTTCATCGAGTTGCTCGGCGTTTAGTACCTTACCGCGGTCGTAGCTTCTGTCGTTGTCCCAGGCCATCGGTTCACTCAGGTGGTCGTTCATGCCGAGTTCAAGGTCGCTCATCACAATCACTGGTGTCTGCAGTCTTTCTGCCAAATCGAAGGCTTCTGCTGTCATATCAAAGCATTCTTTTGGCGTGCTGGGGAACAGCAGCACGTGCTTGGTGTCGCCATGGGATGCGTAGGCGCAAGCCATCACGTCGGGCTGTTGGGTCCTAGTTGGCATGCCGGTTGAGGGCCCTGCACGTTGTACGTTAACCAGTACCACGGGTAATTCTGCGAAGTAAGCCAGCCCTAAAAATTCAGTCATCAATGAAACGCCGGGGCCGCTGGTTGCCGTGAAGGCCCGCGCGCCATTCCAGGCCGCGCCGATGGCGATCCCGATTGCGGCTAATTCGTCCTCAGCCTGAACCGCAGCGTAGTTTTGCTGGCCGTTGGCGGGATCGATGCGCAGGCGCTTCGCGTACTTCATAAAGTTTTCTACCACCGAAGTGGAGGGGGTGATTGGATACCAGCCACAGACGGTTGCACCACCATAAATGGCACCAAGCCCCGAGGTTGTATTCCCGTCGACCATGATTTTATCGCCAATCAGATCGCGTCGTTCAACCCTGATTGGTAATGGGCAGATGTTTTGCACAGAGGCAACCTGATGGCCAAGCTCCAGGGCATAAATATTCGGGATGATCAGTTTTTCTTTGCCTTTAAACTGATCAGCGACCAGTGATTTAAGCACTTCGAACTCGATATCCAGTAAGGCTGCTAACGCACCGACGTAGATAACGTTTTTGAACAATTGGCGTTGGCGCGGATCCTGATATTCGCGCAGGCAAATTTCGGAAATAGGTATGCCAATGATGGTGACATCGGGGCGGATCAATTGCGGATCCAGTGGTTTGGTAGAGTCGTAAAGGAAATAGCCGCCGGGTAACACGCTGCGCATGTCCTGTACCAGGCTTTGGCCATTCATCGCGACGACAATATCGGCTCCGCCGCCACGACGACCCAGGTGGCCCTTTTCACTGACCCGGACTTCGTACCAGGTCGGCATGCCCTGAATATTGGAGGGAAATTCGTTGCGCGGACTAACAGGTAAGCCCATACGGAACAGCGCTTTCGCAAACAGAGAGTTAGCACTGGCTGACCCTGTACCGTTAACGTTTGCGAAACGGATGACAAACTCGTTGAGTGATTCGATTTTATGCATGTTCGCAATCTGCCTTAGGTAAATAGGAATTTCTGCATGTCCCAGGCACCGGTCGGACAGCGCTCTGCACAAAGCCCGCAATGCAGGCAGACATCTTCATCTTTGGCCATGACATTACCTGTTTTAAGATCGGCAGATACATAGATCGCCTGATCAAGGTTGTTAGCAGGTACGTGCAGCCTGGTTCGTACATCGCTTTCTTCGCCATTAGCTATGAAATTGATGCAGTCCATCGGGCAGATATCTTCGCAGGCGTTGCACTCAATACAACGGCTGGCGCTGAACACCGTCTGAACATCACAGCTGAGGCATCGTGCTGCTTCCTTTAAAGCCAGCGCCTCGTCGAAGCCAAGCTCAACTTCAGCTTGAAGACTCTTTATTGCCTTATTCAAAGGCATGTGTGGAATAGCGTGGCGCTCATCGTTAGACACTCCGCTGTGGTAGCTCCACTCATGAACCCCCATTTTCTGGCTTACTAACGTAAAACCTTTTTCGGGACGGTCTGTCACTGTGTCCTGACCCGAACAGAATAGGTCGATCGAAATAGCTGCCTGATGCCCGTGGGCGACGGCTGTAATGATATTCTCAGGTCCAAATGCTGCGTCCCCACCAACAAAGACATCAGGACGAGTTGTCTGGAACGATTTCTTATCGACAACGGGCATTTCCCATTTGTTGAAATCTATTCCAAGGTCGCGTTCTATCCACGGGAACTTGGCGTCCTGGCCAATTGCCACCAAGACTTCGTCGCACTCAACGAGAACAGGGGCGTCGCCCGTCGGTTCAAGTGTGCGGCGGCCGTTTTCATCATAAACAGACTTAACCTTATCAAAGCGGATGCCTTTGAACTGTCCGTCTTCAATAACGTAATCTTTGGGTACATGGTGATCGAGAATTTCAATGCCTTCGGCGACAGTGTCATCTTTTTCCCAGGGAGACGCCTTCATGTCTTCGAAACTGGAACGTACCAGCACCTTAACCGTTTCTCCGCCGAGTCTGAGGGCGGTCCGACAGCAGTCCATAGCGGTGTTGCCGCCGCCGAGTACCACAACACGTTTACCGGCAGTCTTTATATGCCCGAATGCAACGTTTGCGAGCCAGTTGATACCCACATGGACATGGCCTTCAGCAGCTTCGCGTCCGGGGATGTTGAGATCGCGGCCGTTAGGAGCGCCGGTACCTATAAACACAGCATCGTAGTTATTATCGAGAACAGCCTTGAGACTGGTAACGTCGCTGCCGAATTTGGTCTTGACACCCATGTTAAGAACTAGATTCACCTCGTCGTCCAAGACCGTTTCTGGCAATCGGAATGCCGGAATTTGACTGCGCACCATGCCACCGGCTTTATGTTCGCGGTCATACAGCGTGATCTGATAGCCGAGGGGGAGTAGGTCGCGTGCCACAGTAAGTGACGCCGGGCCTGCGCCTATAAGGGCAATGTGTTTACCGTTTTTCTCAGAGGGGATTTCAGGTAGGCGAGCGCTAATGTCTGCTTTATTATCGGCAGCGACGCGCTTTAACCGACAGATTGCCACAGGCTCGTCTTCAACGCGGCCTCTTCGGCAAGCGGGTTCGCAAGGACGGTCACAAACGCGGCCAAGGATACCTGGGAAGACATTGGACTCCCAATTCACCATATAGGCATCGGTATAGCGTTTGTCTGCGATCAGGCGAATGTATTCGGGTACGGGAGTATGCGCAGGGCACGCATACTGACAGTCAACCACCTTATGATAGTGGTTAGCGTTGTTCGTATTGGTCTCTTTCAAGGCAGCCTACCTTTAGTCGCCTTGGATACCAGCTTAAATAATGCCTGATGAGAAGCATTTCCCACTTCCAGGCCACTGGATATCCGATTAGTAGAAGTCGAGTACTCAGCCCGATCTGAAGCCGAGCGCATAGTAATGAGCACCGACACCACATGGACAGAACCTCACATTTTATAGTGCTACAACGTGTATCACTACTATTTGATAGTCCGACATAGGTCTATTCCTTCAAAAAATGCAGATTTACATTACAACTAGAGGTGGTTTTCGGGAGCATGACTATTGGATTGTTGATACATGCCAAGGGTGGGTAGCAGCTTCATACAGTTGATGGGTTAAAACGAAGATAAATGTTGTTGACAGTCAGGATCATGGCTGTAGAATACGCCCCTCAGTTGAACGAGACGCCACAGCGGCTCGACAACAAACCGCTCTTTAACAACTCGATCAAGTAATTCGTGTGGGTGCTTGCTGAGATGCAAC
>JBFGYY010000100.1:0-8519 GCA_041587095.1 Motiliproteus sp.
CGGCTGTCGCTGTCATGCATGCTGAAGTATTTGGACGGGCCGGCTGTGCGGGCGTCAAGCGGTGTCAGTGCATGGCGGGTTTCGATGATGCGGTGAACATCATCGCTGGAGCAATAGGTTTCGCCGCGGGTATGCTCGCTGATCTGACCAAGCGGCATCTCTTCGATAAAGCTGATATCAAGTTTTTTCTCGCGGGCAAACTCGACCAGATCGAGCACTTCGTCGTCGTTGCGGCCGCGCAGAATGACGGCGTTAAGTTTGGTGCGCTGAAAGCCAGCCGCCTGCGCTGCGTCGATCCCCTCCATGACCTGGTCAAGGCGGCCTTTGCGGGTCAGCTCGGCAAAGCGTTCGGGGCGCAGGGAGTCCAGGCTGATATTCAGGCGGTTAACGCCAGCGGCGCGAATATCTCTGGCCATGGTGCGCAATTGAGAGCCATTGGTGGTCATAACCAGTTCTTCCAGCCCCGGAAGGGCCGAAAGGGTAGCCATCAGCTTAACAACGCCGCGTCGAACCAGAGGTTCGCCGCCTGTTAGCCGGATCTTGCGTACGCCCATCTCGACGAAGGCGCGCGCCACGGACTCGATCTCTTCCAGGCTCAGCACTTCGCTGCGAGGCAGAAAGGTCATCTGTTCTGACATGCAGTAGACACAGCGGTAATCGCACCGGTCCGTGACCGAGATACGGATATAATCAACCCGACGACCGAAGCGGTCGATGAGCAGATCGTCAGTTGCTACTTTGGCTTGTTCAGTGCGCATAGTGCCTCTTGTGTCGGGAGGAGGTACAATCCCGAGTTTCAGAGTAAAGTATTTTGCCGGCTACCGGAAGGGCTGGCCTTAAATCGTCGAGAAAGCCCATGTATCTTCTGGTCAAACAACTGCATATTCTGGCCGTCACCCTCAGTCTGAGTTTTTTTCTGGTGCGGGCCGTCTGGATGGTGGTTGAAAGCCCGTTGCTCAAGCAGCGCTGGACCTATTATCTGCCGCAGATCATCGATACGGTGTTGCTGCTCAGTGCGCTGACCTTGACGGTGATTGTGCAGCAGTATCCCTTCGTACAACCCTGGTTGACGGCGAAAGTCTGCGCCTTGCTGGTTTATATTCTGTGCGGTGCCGTCGCGTTGCGACGTGGCAAAACCCGCGCGGTGCGGTATCTGGCGCTCGGCGCTGCTCTGCTGAGTATGGCTTATCTGTTGAGTGTGGCGCGTTTTCATCATCCCTGGCCCTGGGCGCTGTTTTTCTGATGCGGACGTGCCGTTGGGCTGGTGCCGCTTGATTGTTGCCTCGGGCACGGACGGTTGTCTTGTTCAGATATACAGATTGCGTATCACCGGCATCAGAGTTGATCGCCAAGGGCGCTGGTGTATGCCAAAGGTGGTTCGGATCTTTTCGCAATTAAGGCCGGTAAAGCGCGGGTAGTTATCTTCGGCTTTTGTTTCGGGGTTCAGTTGTTCGAGGGGGAGGTCTTCATATTGCCGGGCCGCTGCAATAACGGCTTCGCCAAATCCGAAGCGCGTCGTGATCTCTGCCGATGCGTAGTGATAGGTTCCCCAGGTTTGGGCGCCGCAATCCAGTTGTTTGATCATGGCGATAATTACCCGGCTCAGATCGGCGGCCGAGGTAGGTGCGCCAATCAGGTCATCGCGCAATTTTAGCTCGCTGCTGCGTCTGGCTGATTCCAGCAATCGGCGCACCAGACTTCCGGGTCTGGAGCTGAACAACCAGCCGCTGCGTAAAATAATATGCCGTTCCAGCCGGTCGCGGACCCGTTCTTCCAGCGCCCACAGGCTTTTACCGTATGGGGTGTGCGGATAGACAGGATCATCTTCTTTGCGGGGGGTGTTGCCTGAACCATCAAATACTTCCGCGCAGGATATCTGTATCAACGCGATGTTGAGTCGGTGACAGGTCGAGGCAAGGTGATCGACAGCCTGTAAATTCTCATGCAAAGATGTTTCGTCGAGCTGCTCGCCTTCACGGGGCACGCTACCCGCTGCGTTGATAATGAAGGCGGGCTGTTCGCGGGTTAGTCTGTCGCTAACCGCCTCGGCATCGCGTAAATCGAGATCGCGCCGATCGGATGCGATCAACTCAAAACCTTCTTCGCGAGCCAGGGTGAGTAACTGGTAGCCGAGCTGCCCTTCGGCGCCACAAACCATAATTTTCGGCAATGCAAACATCATGTAGGTATCAAAACGCTCCGTCTGCGCAACGCAACTTCAGGTGATAATCGGGTAGTCGGCCGATCAAAGATCGCTAAATTTAACATGTTGCGGCGGTGTGTCGATTGTTCGGCGGCTTTTTTTCTCGCATAAGGCGGATTTTTACCGTTTAGCGGGGCGTGCTCAGGGGGAGGCAATCGCCATCCGGGCTGCAGGCATCCTGCCGGCAACCTCTCAGAGGTCTAAACTATGGGGGGGTTGGCTATCCAACAGCGGTGCCGCGATAGCGGTGGAATAATCGTGACGTCTGGGAGTGATATTGCTGCCGGTCGCCATGGTTGGGCAGGGTGAAACATCTTTGTGTGATCTTTGTCACAGAGCTTAAGGCTGCTTCGGCGTAGTTTCTCTCGGGAGCTGGCTTCGGCATGCGGTCAATCCTCTGAAGGCACTGAACAGGCGGGTTGGCGAAGCGGGGCGGGTTTATGAGCAGTTTGAATTGATGAAAGCTGTATTTTCCAGAGGATAACCCTATGAAGAAGTTTATTAATTTTGCGGTATTAGGGATGGCTGCCGGATTGGCCGTGACGGTTCAGGCCGCCGCTGTACCGGTGTCCCATGCCCATATTGGCCATGTCATGACGCAATGGGGTGATACGCCAGAGCAGGTCGGCTTTATGACAACGGCAATAGGCGAGGCTAAAATCGCACTGCAGCATGCCTCTGCGGCGGCAAAAAAGCCTGCAGACCTGCCCTGGATGCAGATGCATGTCGCCCATGTGCTGCATGCGATTGATCCTGAGACCATGAGTGCCGGACCGGGTATGGGCTATGGTGTGGTTAAAGCCGCAACAGGTGTCGCAAAGCATATCAAAGCGGCGGCAGCCAGTGCCGATGCCAGCGGCGCGGTAAAAGCGCATGCGGTACACATTGCGGCTTCTGCGGAGAATGTGGTGGGCTGGAGTAAGCAGATACTGCGGCTTGGTGATGCGGTCATGTCCGCGGATGATGCCGCGACAGCCGCTGATCTGGTGCAGCAAATTGTTGTACTGGCACAGCAGCTGCAGGATGGCGTTGATGCCAATGGTGATGGTGCTGTGACCTGGCATGTTGGAGAAGGCGGCCTGAATGAAAGTCAAAAGCACGCCAATATATTGAGTAAGAGTGAAGGCCTGTCCCAATAAGTCCGAATCGGCTCGGAAGATGGCGTGGCAACACTGGTTTGCTCACCGTGCCATCTTCCGCCGCGCGTTACCTCGGTACGCTTAGCTCAGGGGCGACAGGTCTTGCAGTAGCTTTTCGCCGAGCTCGACATTGGCAGAAGAACCCTGCAAGGCCTCGCGGGTATCTTCGACAACCTGGTGCATATTGTCACACACCTGCTGAGACTCCTGGGACTGCACCTGCAGTTGTTCGATCACCGTACCTGCAGCGGTGGTGCTGGTTTTGGCCATATCGTTCAGTGACGTCAGGTGAGCGGATGTCGTTTCGGCAATTTCGCGGCTCTGATGGATGCTCCCCACGATTTCGTCCTGCTTAAGGATGATCGTGTTCGAGATGGACATGATGCCCGACATCTCTTTCTGAATCTGCTCGGCGGACTTGTTGGCGGTGTTCGCCAGGGTGCGAACCTCATCGGCAACCACGGCAAAACCGCGGCCGGGCTCGCCGGCACGGGCGGCTTCGATGGCGGCGTTCAGTGCCAGCAAGTTGTTCTGATCGGCGATCCCCTTGATCGACTCAACCAGCTGATCGATGTTGCGATTGTTTTGATCCAGGCTCTGCAGTAATTCGCTGAACGCCTCGATATTGCTGGCGGCAGTCTGGATTTTTGCAGCCAGTGTCTGCAGCTGGGCGATGCTGCCCGAGCTGGTTTCAGCGGTTTGTTGCGCCGAGGAGAATGCCTGGCCGGACAGCCGCTCGATCTCGGCGGATTGCTCGATCAGGTTCTGCAGCATGGTCAGATTGTTTTCAATGGCAGACAGTCGCTGAGCGGACGTCTGGCTGACGTGTTGGGCATTCTGGGTGATCTGCAGAGCGGTGTCTGACAAGCCAGCAGCGCGGAGCTGGTCCAGAAGGGCTGCTTTTTGCTGCAGAGCAAGGAGCTGGTCTTTGTCGATCAGGACCTCGTTGGTTTCTTTCTTGCTGAAAAACATGCTTAATCTTCTCCGCTGGAATGTGCAACCGGGCCGCTGAGTTGCTGCTCGCGCCGGGCGGTTACGCTGCTGTAAGTGGAAACAAGGTAAGGGACAAGGTAGGTCAGAAGCATTTTAATACCGTGCCCGGAGTCAATCTGGCCCTGGAACAACCGGTCGCCATGGTTGATCAGCAGTAACAGTGTGCCGACCACGAGAGATACCTTTAGCGCACGCCGCATGATGGATTTCTCGCAGGCAAGGGCCAACCATTGCGACATCTGAATCTCTCTGTTGTTTTCTGCATATCATTGTCACGGCCGGTAAGCGCCGACATGACAACGGTTTTTTATCGTCATCGCTGCTTGGTGTGACCGGCGAGGCGATCGCAGCGTGGTAATTATCGTGAATCATATCGCATCGTCCCTGTAGGTACGAACATCCGAGTCGCTATCGTGTGAAAAAATGATCTATAGCAGGTCCCGACGCCGATACTTAACGCAGCGGACTGATCCGAACGCTATGGCCTTCCTCGACACGCAGTGCGGTGGCCATCTCGGGGGACAAAATAGCGCAGCCGTGATCGCTGATATGCAGGGGGGCTTGTGTGCAACGGAACTCCTGACGACTGGTGTTGCTGATCAGGTATTGCCGCTCCCCGGGCTGGGGGGTACCAATAAGTACTTTGCAATAGCGGCTGCGCCGAATGGTCCGGATATCTTTTACGCGACTGCAGAGGGTTGGGCCTGCATCGAAAATATCGATGTAACCCTGATATTGAAACCCCTCCTGCTCCAGCATTTTGCGTGCTGGCTGGGTGTTCTCGTGTACCTGGCCGATGACTTTGCGGGCCTCCCGGGGGAGCAAATGGATGTACAGGGTGTGTTTGGGCATCAGCTCGGCAACGAAGGCCTTGTTGCCGGTACCGGTCAGGTAGTCGGCCTGGGAGAATTCGATGGTAAAAAATTTACGCCCCAGACCTTCCCAGAAGGGACTGACGCCCTTTGCGTTGCTGACGCCGCGCATTTCGGCGATGACCGATTCGGCAAAGCGCTCCGGAAATTCGGCCATAAACATGAAGCGTGCGCGGGACAGGAGAGAGCCCGCGCCGGTTTGCCGTGCTTCGGGCAGCAGGTAGAGGGTGCAGACCTCGGCATATCCGGTGTAATCGTTGCACAGATACAGGGTGCGGAAGCGATTGTGCACGTCCAGTTCCCGGGAGGCGTGTACGACGGTGCCGAGACGATAGTGGTACCAGGGGTCGCGGGTACCCACTGCGGCCTCGATGCCACAGGTGCCGACGACGCGCTGGGTTTCGGTGTTCTCCAGCATAAAGAGATAGCTTTCTTGTCCTGGTGTGATGACCTCCAGCTGCATCGACGCCACGGCATGGGCCAGTTTTGCTTCGATGAGTTCGGGATTGTTCGGTAGCGAGGTGAACCCCGGTCCGCTGTGATGAGCGATCTCAAGCAACGTATCGATATCTGAGGGGCGGATCGGTCGAAGCACATTCATGGTGTGTCACCTGCGCAGGCTGCTTAGATAGAGCTTGGATGATTCGCTTAGTTGTATAGTTCGCTTAGTTGGATAATCCGCTTAGTTGGATAGTTCGCTTAGATAGTTAGTCTAGACATAAAGGATTTATCTGGCCGATCATTTATCGGGCGATGACAGGCAATTAGCGGCAGGCTGCAAGCGACAGGGCTGGTATGAACGCGATGTGGTAACTGATGTGGTAACTGGGGTGTTGCTAAAAGGCGGTGAAAACGCGCCGGGTGTCAGGTCCGGCGCGGACAGGTTAATTCAGGGTGATATCAACCATCAGGTCTGAGGCGATATCTTCCAGACAGCTTTGCAGCTCATCCAGATCGGTGTCGGCAGGGGCGTACAGGCGGGCTTCGGCCTTGAATAGCTGCTCGGCGGACATGGAGCCGCTGACCACTTCGGTTTTGAGTTTATCGAGGCTGATGGCGCGTTGCGCCAGTGCGCGGGAAATTTCCCGGACGATCCCGGGCTTGTCATGGCCGATTAATTCCAGGGTCAGGCTTTGGCCGCTGCGCCCGGCGTCTGCAGTGGCGTCGGTCTTGGCGATCACACTCAGGCCTTTGCTTTCCAGGCCTGCAAGGGCTTTAAGGAGACCGTCGCAGCGGGCCGTTTCAACGTCGGCAATCAAAATCCCGGCAAACTGACCGCCCAGGCGGGACATCGAACTCTCAAGCCAGTTTGCACGGTGCTCAGATAATGTGCCGGAAACAAGCTCTACTAATCCGGGTTTATCGGGGCCTATCAAGGTCAACACTAAGGCGGTTTTCATGGGTTTGGCTCCTGGGAAATACATGGGTTAACGCTTTGCATATGCTGTTGTTGTGTATGGCGCGGATCGAAGCAACGTTGTATCAGTCTGTGTAGCCTGCACCAAAGAATCTAAGTAAATCATCAGGCAGTGTTCAACGTCAGTCAGTTATCCGCAACGCTTTAATTAACCGTTAGAATACTGCATCCTATGCGGGTTTTAATTATCCCGCAAATATCCCCGGTTGGCTTGCCCGCTATTAAGATGCCGCCTGATAAAGGAATGCGCTAATGCAACAGGTGGTCACGCTGTTCGGAGCCTTGTCGCCGGTATTTGCTTTGGTATTGCTCGGTTATCTGCTGCGCCGGCTCGACTTCCCCGGGGCGGCTTTCTGGCCGCTGGCTGAGCGTTTCACCTACTACCTCCTGTTTCCCTCCTTGCTGGTGTATAAGCTGGCGACCACAACACTACCGGATAGCGGGCTGGGTGGTGTGCTCTCACTGCTTGTTTTGCAATTGCTGTTGGCCTCCCTGCTGGCGCTGGGTGCCGGTTGGTGGATCAGGGCCCGGGGTGCGCAGTTGACGTCGTTTTTTCAAGGGGCTGTGCGCTTCAATACCTATGTCGGTCTGGCGGCGGCCTTGGAGTTGTTTGGGGCCGAGGGGGTTGTCTGGGCCGCCGTATTTATCGGCATCACCGTGCCGTTGGTGAATGTGCTTTGTGTCAGTGTTTTTACACTGGCGCTGGACCGTGATCAGCCTCTGTTGCCGGTTCTGAGTCGGGCATTGCTGGGCAATCCGCTTATTATTGGCTCTGTACTGGGGTTGTTTCTAAATATCAGTGGCATAGGGCTGCCTTTGGGGAGTGATGCGCTGCTGGCGCTATTGAGTCCTGTGGCGTTACCATTGGGGTTGCTGGCGGTGGGGGTTGGTCTGGATTTTCAGCTTCTCAGGCGGTTGAATCCGGTGTTGTGGTTGTGCTGCGCGTTCAAGCTGGTCATCTATCCCCTGCTATTCTGGCTGTTGAACCGCTGGCTACCCCTTCCGGACGCGGCATTTGTGGTGCTGCTTTTGTTCGCCTGCCTGCCAACAGCACCTTCCGCGTATATATTGGCACGCCAGCTGGGAGGGGACGCACCATTGATGGCATCGATGATCACACTACAAACATTGCTGGCCTTTGTGACGGTACCGTTTATGCTGGCTATACTGACATAACTTTCAGATTTGGAACCGTTTTATTGTTTGACGTATGCTTTTTCGTCTTCGATCGTTGCTCTAAATAGTCTGGGTTTGTGCGCGGGTATGTGAGTAAATGCTGTACAAGGCGCGGATAATGCAGTTGGCTGCGTCGTAATAAAGGAGTACGAGACGTGTTGAGTAAACCTGAATTTCCACTGATTCTGTTTTGCGTAGCGGGTGTGTTGTTGACCTGGCCTCTAATGGAGCTGCACCGGCAGTTTTCCCCTCTGGGACGTCTGGGGTATTTTTTTATTATCTGGGCAGTCGTGGTTTTCCTCTATGGTCTGCTGTCGCGCCGTCTTAACTGATGCCAAGTCGCTAGGGATTCCGGGATGTTGTCGAACGGTTCTGTCTTACTGATTTTCTTAGGCTATATGAGCCTGCTGTTTGCCGTGGCACAGGTAGTTGAGCGCAATCCGCGCTTATCCGATAAATTGTCAGCCCAGCCCTGGATCTATGCCTTATCGATAGCCGTGTACTGCACCTCCTGGACCTTTTTTGGCAGCGTGGGGCTGGCGGCAAAGTCAGGATTGTCTTACCTGCCCACGTTTCTGGGGCCAACCTTGGCGATCGGCCTTTGGTGGATCGTGTTACGCAAGATGGTGCGCATCAAAGAAAAGCATCATGTGACCAGCATTGCCGACTTCATATCGGCCCGCTATGACCGCTCTCAGACGGTGGCTATGCTCGTCACA
>JBFGYY010000101.1:0-8516 GCA_041587095.1 Motiliproteus sp.
ATCTTGCCCAGCAGGCAGGCGTGCCTATCGCCCTGGGTTACCTCGATTTCCCCAATAAAACCATCGGCATCGGCCCCCTGCTCACCCCCTGCGGAAACATCGAAGAAGATATGGCGACCATCCGCCACTTCTACGCGAACAAGCGCGGCAAGTATCCCGACAAGGAGGGCTGCATCAAAACTAGGTCAAGCACCGATAACTCGTCCCAAGAGGCCGAATAGCGCTGAATAAACACAGAAGGAAATACCGGCAGAAACAGAACGCCTGATCGTTTACGCCTGCTATGCAAACACCAGACACTGACCATTGGCGATACGCTGAACAGTAAAGCGATTAGCCAATGCCGCGAGCAGCTCAGTCATGACCTGCACCTCATAACCCGGCTTCAAATGCACAACACCGATACACGGCCGCAAGGGAAAAGCATCAAGGTCTGCGGCCAATGCCTTTGGAGCATAGTGCCCGCTTGCAACGGCGAGCGCCGCCTGCGCATCGGGAAAGGACACATCGACCAGCACGTGGCGCAACGCCGACTCCTCACTTAATCGACGCCAAAAACCGGCACAGACACCGGTATCGCCACTAAATGCCAGAGACTCTCCGCCTGCAGCGGTTAACAGATAGCCCTGCGCCGGCACCGTGTGATTAACAGGCAGCGCCTCTATCTGCTTACCGTCGATGACCACCTGGTCGCCGATAGCAAAATCAACGAAGCGCAACACAGGCTGCTCCGGTGTCGGTAACTGTGTGTAGTCCGGCCACACCTGCCAGTTAAAGATATGCTCACGAAGTACACGTTGCGTAGCAACACTGGCATAAACAACCAATGGCTCAGCGCGCTTGCCGTAAGTCGAGGCGAGCATAAGCGGCAAACAGGCAATATGGTCCATATGCCCATGCGTAATAAACACCTGGTCGATGAGCAGCATCTCCTCAAGCGTCAGCTGCTCAAGGCCGGTACCTGCGTCGATTAAAACTGACCCATCAACCGCCAGACAGGTTGTTTTCAAACCCGCTCCGATACCGCCGTTACAGCCCAGCACAGATACTTGCACTTTTACCCTCATCAGATAAAGTAGGTCGCTTATTACCCATACGATCACTACGGTAGATATTCAGATAGTCACAGATCAGACGTCATAATTAACGCATAACCATGAACTAACCCGCAATCATGAACTCCGTCCGACCTGCCGATGGATTTACCGATATTAGCCGCTAATTTTACACCCGCCCGACAAGGATCGCACCAGCATGGACTTTAGCACGCGCCATCTCGCTAACCAGATCAGGTTAATTCTACTCTCTTTTGTCGCCCTGACCGCCGGCTGCAGCTTCCAACCCGAACAGCCTCCGATGATAGCCAAAGAGCCACAGTACTGGCCAAAACCGCCAGACAGGCCACGCTTTGTGCATACACTGACACTCCGCGACGCCAACCAAATCTTAGCCGAGAGTGAAGACGATCAGATGGAGCGTATTCTTACAGGTAAAAAAAAGCCACCCATTACGCTTGGCAAACCCTTCGCTATCGCCGCGCAACATGGTCGACTGTACATCACGGATACTAAAATCAACCAGGTTCACGTCTTTGATATAGCCAGAAGAAAGTACTTCCGGCTCGGTTTCCGCCTTGAGGGAAGACTTGAATCGCCAAGAGGGATCGCACTGGATGCGAAACAAAACATCTACGTGGTTGATGCTGGTGCCGAGCGGGTTGTAATCTACGATTCTTACGGCCTCTACCGCCGTCACATAGACCTGACTGACAAGTTAATCAAACCGACCGGCATCGCTGTCAGCCCGGACGGTAGTAACATTTATGTCGTAGACACCGGCGGGATCGATTCAACCGAACACGGGGTCGCCGCCTTCGATGCTGAAGGCAATCTGCTGTACCGCCTTGGAAAGCGCGGTGCCGCCCCTGGTGATTTCAACCTGCCGGTCGATGCGGCGGTATCACCCAACGGCTTACTCTACGTGCTCGATTCAGGCAACTTCCGTGTTCAGGTCTTCGATGGGCAACAGGTTGTACAACACTGGGGGGAAGTCGGCACCAGTCCCGGTCAATTCGCCCGTCCACGCAGCATAGATCTGGACCCGGCGGGCAACATCTACGTCAGCGATGCGCAATTTGCCAACATTCAGATTTTTTCACCGCAAGGGCAGCTTCTGTTACCTATGGGTAAGCGTGGCATCATCGATCAAGACGGCGTTCTGACGCTGGTTGCAGGCATCAGCATTGATGAAAGTGGCCGCATCTACGCCATCGAACAGCGCCACAAGAAAATTGAAATTTACAGCCCGCTGACCGAACAGGAAGGACGCCGGATTCTGTCTGACTATTCAGCGGAGTAACCCCCCTCTAAACCGCACAACGACAGCTCTGACCCGCTAATGGCCAGAGCCTGTTACGACAAATTTAGCAACGGTTGTGGATGACAGGCTCACAGAAGCCAGAACCCGGAGCTGCGGGCGTGTATTGCAGGCACAAAAAACCCCGGCTAAGGCCAGGGTTTCTTAACCGGTAACCATTATCTCTTCGTTACCCGCTGACTTTCTACATATTATGGCAGGTCTGGCACACGCCGCTGCCATCGTTGGAAACCCGCAGGAACGTTTTATTAAACTCCGCCCCCTCAGTAGGGGCCACGCCGTGCGGATCATGGCAAGATGCACATTCAACTGCCGGGTTACCGCTGGTGTTATAAAACCGGATCTCATCCGAATCAGCACGCCCATCTCCATCATTATCGTAGAAACTCATATTGCCCTGAGTTCCGGTCGTCGCATTAAAGTCGATGCCTTCGCGGGCTGCAGGATAATCGATACCTACGGGGTGATCGTTGGTCAGATCGGTTCCGATCAGGAACATGGAGAAATCGGTTGCGGTGGTAAACTGCCCCGGCGAGTGACAAGACATACACTCCGTTAGAGTCATATGCTCTTCGGCTTCGCTGCCCGAAGAGTTGGTCCATTGATTGAGCGAAGTCAAATCCTGCACTGTTGCACTCGGACTACCGCTGCCCGGCATATTGATGATGGAATCGATGCCCAGCGTACCGTCATGGCAGGATAAGCAGGTCAGCGAGTTAACACCCGGCCCGGTAACCGCCGCAGTCAGTGTGGAGGTACCTAACTGGTCGTAGGTCTGATAAGTCTGATCGTTAAAGGTTCGGTTCCACAACGGCGCTTGCGCAATTTTAGCGGCATCATTGGCACCGTGCGGTGTATGGCAGTAAACACAAACTTCACCGTAGTTATTTCGGTAGGGGTCCATGATACCCGAAGGGACGACGCCAATAGATGATTGGGTCAGGTTATGCCGAGTGTTAACAATGCTATCTACTCGGCTGAACTTGGTTGGTCTGTCCACCCCGGCTTCTACAACCGATGTAACCAAAAGCAGGGCACCCGCCACACCGGTCAGGCTGAATAACGGCCCACTCTGTTTTTTAACGTTAATAGTGGTTAAGTTGCTGGTCATTGAATCATTCAATCCTGAAAGCGTTTCTGTTGTCATTGTGTCACCACGCTCCTAACAGTGCATAGCCAGGCAACACATCCAACAACGCCACTGGCAACTACCAAGTTGTGTATAACAAAATATTTTTATGGATGCAGTTAATGTAAAACAAGAAACTCTTTCTCATAACCACACCAAATATAAGGAGTCGTTAAGATAGCCTGTTTTTTCATCAGTGTAAACCCGAACAAATCGTATAAAACCGGCGAACCGCTAGGCTTTATACCTTGTTACTAGGCGTCAACACCAAGCTGATAAGCACTGTCGCAAAACAGCACGAATAGCTTATCCCCCCCTCTTTTTATACCTAAACAGAGCCATATATTAGCACTTTCATACTGGCAATAATTCCGTTATCCGTACGCCAGGCAATTCGCGAGATTTTTCAACGGATCCCGACTTCGCCTGTATAATTCATGAATCGATTACCGCCTCAAGGATCAAGTATTCCGCCGTATTCATATAACGCTAAAAGCTCCGGCTTGAAAAACCGCTAGTTGCCGCACAAATCTGCGGTTTCGGGCAAGATCCAACCTATTTCAAAACACCTCACTAACTCAAAGCTGAAAGTTTATGCAAGATTTTCTCAGTACCCTTAATTTCTCTTTCTCCATTACCGGACCGATTTTCATTGTTCTGATGCTGGGCGTCATTCTGGCCAAGCAAGGCCTGATTAATGATAACTTTGTCGATATCGGCTCACGGTTAGTCTTCAATATTACCCTCCCTTCATTGCTATTTATCAGCATCAGTCAAACCCAGATTGACTTAGGCGCAAACGTCCCGCTGCTGGCAACCGGCCTCGGGGTAACCCTGGTGGTGTATTTTCTCCTCGAGATAGCCGCGCAACGCCTGATCCGGCCCGCACAGGATAGAGGGGTGGTGGTACAGGGTAGTTTTCGCTCCAATATGGGCATTATCGGACTGGCTTATTGCATGAACGCTTATGGCGATGCAGGTTTGGTAACCGCCTCACTCTACCTGGCATTAGTAACCATTCTGTTCAATGTACTCTCGGTGATTACGCTGAACCGATCATTACAGGGCGAACTCGGTTTAAGTGCAACGCTACGGGGTATAGTCAAAAATCCGCTGATCATCAGCATTGTTCTGGCGCTGCCGTTTGCCTGGTACGGGGTCACACTACCAAGTCTGGTGTTAAAAACCGGTGAATATTTTGCCCAGATGACCCTGCCGCTGGCACTGCTGTGCACGGGAGCCAGTCTTAACTTCAAGGCGTTGCGTCATGACTTATCCAATGCCGTTTTTGCATCGATATGGAAGCTTGCGGTGGTCCCCTTTATCGCATCCCTGATCGGAATTGCGGCAGGTCTCAGGGGGATTGACCTGGGGGTGCTGCTGCTGATGGCGTCAGCGCCAACCGCCGCCGCCAGTTACGTTATGGTTAGGGCCATGGGAGGAAATGCCGCCCTGGCCGCGAACATTATCGCCATTACGACCTTAGGCTCGCTGCTCAGTACCAGCTTAGCGGTGACCCTGCTGCGAAGTTTGAGCTTGATATAATCTCAACGCAGGTCATGGTCAAAGTTGGTGGCACATCAAACAGTCATCAAAGCCCGCGGCCGGAACCCGCTTCGTCGCATGGCCTAACAGATGCATGACATGGCAGGTGCTGCAGGTCATTTCACCCTTGAAATCGAGAGGGTACTCCGGCGGCGGCGTGAAACTGGGGATCACACCACTGGGGTGAGCCCCCTGCATCGCTCCCGCATGACAACGAATGCACAGGACTTCCTGGGTTTCATAGAGAACTTCGGCCCCCACGGAGGGCACATCACCATTCGCATCGACAGCCACGTGGCAGTTAGAACAGGGCTCAGAAAAAAGCGGGTCTTCGGGGAGCAGTTGCAACGCCTGCCCTGCAGGACTGAATGCAACCAATAAGTACACCAGTAAAGGTAGAAGTTTGCGGCGCAGTAAATACATAACGATCCCTGTCTGTTGGTTACACGTAGATCAACCGTACCACCAGACAACTCTTCACCGGGATCCTGACAGGGGCATTATGCCGCGAGTTAATCAAGCCAGCAACAAAACCCTACCTAAACAAGGGCGATACTTTGTCGTGTTTGCCACTATTTTATCGCGTAGGTGCCAACCGCCAGTGCAGAGGAGCTTTCGGTACAGTGAAGGGACGAATGGGGGCATTAGCCGCCACAGATTCTTCCGCTGACGTCAGGTAAACCTGCTGTAACCGCGACACATCGACCTGATAGCGTTCAGCCAGCAACTGCTGCGAATCCGGGCTTAGCTTTACACCGTAGTAGCGATAGATAGCACCAACCAACGCCTCGGCCGCCTGGCGCATATCCTTTTCCAGCTCTCGGACCATAGACTCACCCCAGGCAATCTTGGTACGGGTACTGAGTTCAGACTCAAAATAGCCCATATTCAGCCCATTGGCACTGGTAATCGCACGCTGCACTTCCGGGCGGCGCAAACCGATATGCTCCTCTAGAACCAGCGCAATCCTGATCGCCATCTGTTTCATAGCCCGAGCCTGTGCGACTACATCCGAACCCCATTCTTTGCGCGCTTCCTGCATAAAGTGCGGATACAACACAGCAGCGGCTTTAAGCTTGGAATGATCAGAAAGGGTAATTTCATCTTCGATGATCTGCAGACCTTGTTCGGTATCAATATCCACCTCGGCGTGCAATTGCCCGGAAACACGTCGCTGCCAACGCTCAACCTGCTTCTGAAAACGTTCGTGTTCCTGACCCGTCTTGCGATTCGCAATGAAAGCACGATGATAAAGATCCAATGCAATAGTCAAACGGCGGCGCAGTACATTTCTGGCTGCCGCTTTTTTTGGCATTGCCGCTAATGCACTCACCATTTTTTCCATGCCCATGGAGCAGAATGCCAATAATTCATTGCCACTCAGCCCCTGCGGAGCAGAAAGCTGCCCTTCTGCATCCTGCTCGGCCAACAGCGTCGCCAATGCCAACAACCGGCTATAACTGCGCGAACGGGCGATGCGAAATCGTAACCGCTCCTTCTCCAGCACATTCGTCGCTCGCGCCAACGCGCCATCTCCGGCGTAATCAAACACCAAAATAGGAATGCGGCGACCGCTCATAAGCTCAAATAATAGCGCGTATATTTCCTGAACATCCGCCAGTGTCATCAGCGTATCGTTATCATCATCGATTGCGGCAAAGACACGCTCGATAAAGTAGGGGGTACGCGGCATGCCCTGGCGTAAATCAGGTCGTTCACCGCGTAAGCGCGCAGCCAGGCTATCGGCCAGAGGAGGCGAAAGCTCCGCCACACGCTGCACAAATTCAGCAAATTCCTCACGCCACTGTTGCTGGATATCACTGACCCGGACCGTCATTCCTGCACGTCGATACAGTTCCACATCTTCTGCAGCATGTACCAGCTCGTCACTAGCCCCGAGGTTACGCACGGCAAGGCCCAGCCACTGCGGGCCGAGGTCAACTTCCTGCAATAGAATCCGGCAAGACTCCAGCTGCCGTGCATCGCCATCCAACGCCTGTAAGCTAAGGTTACGCAATTGCAGCACCCGGTCAGGTAAACGACCAATGACCTGCGTTAATTGTTCCTGAGCTTTAGACTCCCGGTTTTCACGGGCAAACCGGTATATTAAATGCGAGCCCAGACCGATAACCCCGGCAATCACGGTATAGGCAATAAAAAAAATCAGCGTTTCTTTGGGTAGCGCCTTGCCATGACCCACATAGTAACCTCCTATCGAGGCGACCAGCGTGACCGGACCGGCGGTCCACGCCAGCTCGACCACCCGCTGCCCGGTGGTCTTGCTGCCAGCCACACTGGCCAGGCGGTTAATTCGGCTGGAACCTCGATCCTCAATAACGAGAGATCGGCGGGAAGGACGCAACACTGACGGAACTCCTCAATTGAGATCGCGAAAAGCGGGCACTGTAGAAGGAAAGGTCGCGATAATAAAGTGAATTCTCTCCGTCACAGCGTAATTTGACCTGCACGACCGCCATGATATGCAAACAGGCTACTTGGAAAGGTAACTTATGCCTTTCTCCAGACCGTCCAGCGTCAGCGGGTACATATTGCCGCCGGTCAACTGACGAATCAGCGCTGTACTCTGGGTATATTGCCAGTGATGCTCCGGACTTGGGTTTAGCCAGATGACCTTGGCCCATGTATTAAGGATACGCTGTAACCAGACCTGTCCCGCCTCCTCGTTATAGTGTTCGACACTACCCTGCGCATACAGGAGTTCATAGGGTGACATGGCCGCATCTCCCACGAAAATAACTCTATAATCGGAGCCGTAAGTATGTAACAGGTCCAGCGTATTCACGGTGTCATCGAAGCGCCGCCGATTGTTCTTCCATACTTTTTCGTAAACACAATTATGAAAATAAAAGTATTCCTGGTGTTTAAACTCGCTGCGGGCGGCTGAAAAAAGCTGCTCACACTCCTGAACAAAAGGGTCCATCGACCCTCCCACATCAAGAAACAGCAGAACCTTTACAGCATTATGCCGCTCCGGCACCATTTTCAGATCCAGATAGCCCGCATTCTTGGCGGTGCAGCGGATCGTATCCTGAAGATCCAGCTCTTCTGCGGCACCACTGCGGGCAAACTGGCGCAATTTACGTAACGCGACTTTAATATTGCGGGTCCCTAGCTCCACGCTATCGTCCAGGTCCCTGAACTGGCGCTGCTCCCACACTTTAACGGCGCGCTTATGCACACTTTTACCGCCGATTCGAACACCTTCGGGGTTGTAACCACTGTGGCCAAACGGCGAAGTCCCCCCCGTACCTATCCATTTATTGCCACCTGAATGGCGCTTTTCCTGTTCTGCAAGGCGCTTCTTTAATGTCTCCATCAAGGCATCAAGGCCACCAAGTGCTTCGATCTGCTTCTTGTCGGCATCGGAAAGATTACGAATAAAGTCCGTGCTCAACCAGTCATCAGGAATGGCATCCGAGATACCCGTGAGTTGTTGCAGATCGTG
>JBFGYY010000102.1:0-8400 GCA_041587095.1 Motiliproteus sp.
GCGTTTCAGGTGATCGCTTAGCGAGTGCAATCGCTATCGTCTTCCCGATCAAAACAGGTGCTGCTCTGCTATGTCTATCACGGCAAAGTCGATCAGCGCCCGAACTTTTCTGGGCAGCACATTACCGGCCAGATAAACGGCGCAGATAGGGTGCAGGGGCAGGTCATAATCCTGCAGCAGAGGGACAAGATGGCCGTCAGCAATATCCTTGTTCAGCACAAAATCAGGACAAAGGGCGATTCCATAGCCCGCCTTCGCCCAGTCACGCGCCACGCGGGCGCTGTTCACCATCAGGTGCCGGGAGGGTGCAAACGCTACTTCGTTTTTCCCATCCAGGAACACCCAGCGCGTATCGCCGCGCCGATTGCTATCCACTATGCAGGCGTGGTCCCGGAGTTCCGGGGGGGTTAGTGGCCAGGTATTTTTGTTCAGGTAACCGGGTGAGGCCACCAACAGGCTCTTGATAGAACCGAGCTTACGCACCTTCAGCGAGGAAGCTTCGGGCGTGCCGATGCGAAAGGCCACGTCGAATCCTTCGGTCGCCAGATCGACATGGGCATCATTCAACCGCAGGTCTATAGAAACATTGGGATGAAGCGCCGAGAAACGGCTTAAAAGATCTTTGATATAGATCTCGCCAAAGGTTACCGGGGCGGAGATACGCAGCAAGCCCGACAAGCCGTCTGAGTCCTCGGATACGGCGGCCAGCATTTCATCCAGCTCATCCAATAATGCGGGCGCACGGGCCAGCAGATCCTGCCCGGCGGGCGTTAAGCTGACTTTGCGCGTGGTGCGTTGCAGTAGCCGTGCGCCAAGGCGTGACTCCAGCTCGGCGACATACTTGGAGGTTAAACGGTTTGAGATTCCCATACGCTCAGCCGCGTGGGTAAATGACCCCGTCTGTGCCGTTGCTACAAAGGCTTTCAAGCCCTCGACGAGATCCATGCTTCACCTATGAGTGAGAAATTCAATTGAGAACATTTTGTTGTAATTCATTCTATATCTTCATCATTGTGTTGAAAACATACGAAGCGCATAGTTTATACAAAGCCAAACAACTTCTTTGCCCGTTTAGGTTAGGGGCAATGTCCGAGGTACATTTATGCTTGTTAATGGTCACTGGGAGAGTAAATGGGATCCGGTTCAGAAAAAGGATGCTGATGGGCGCTTTCTGCGCCAAAGCAGCGCCTATACCGAACGTTTGACGGTAAGTTCGGATTCGGTCCCTCGTCGGTTGAAACTTTACGTTGCCTATATCTGTCCCTGGGCAACCCGTACATTGATTGCGCGCGCGTTACTGGGGCTTGAAGGGCAGATTCCGGTCAGCGTCGTTGACCCGGTATTAACCGACTTCGGCTGGGCCTTTGGCACGTTCCCCGGCAGCACTACTGCGGATCAGGAAGGGCTTAGCCACCTGCATCAGCTGTATACCGCCACGGATGCTGATTACACCGGGCGGGCAACCGTACCCGTGCTGTGGGACGTCGGGCAGGAGCGTATTATTAATAACGAGTCGGCGGATATTCTGAAAATATTCAATACCGATTTGCGGCCGCTGCACCATTCAGCCATCGACCTGATGCCATCGGCGCTGCAGGTTGGCATCGATGCCTTTAACGAGCGTATTTATCATCGCTTCAATAACGGCGTGTATCGGGCGGGCTTTGCCTCTTCTCAACAAGCCTACGAGGAGGCCGTGGATGATGTGTACGCCACCCTGACCTGGCTTGAAACGCATTTTGAACAGCAACCTTATGCCGTTGGCGGGCAACTCACCGAAAGCGATATCCGCCTGTTTGTCACCCTGATCCGTTTTGATGTGGCTTATCACGGGCTATTCAAGACCAATATCCGGCGGATCGCCGACTACCCGGCGATCTCCGCTTATCTGGAGCGCTTGTTGCAAATCGAGGCCTTTGCCGACAATACGCGTGTCGATCATATCAAAGCCGGTTACTACTCTATCGCCGCACTGAACCCCGCCGGTATTGTCCCGGTCGGCCCCTCATTACCCTGGTTCAAATATCTGAAGGAGGGGGTATGAGCAAACGCGCACCGGTGATGTTTGTGAGTCACGGTGCCCCCACGTTTGCCATCGATTCCGGAGCTGCGGGGCAGCTACTCCGCGATCGTTCGTCATTGTTTGACGAGGTGAGGGCTATCCTGGTGGTCTCTCCGCATTGGCATACCAGGGGCTCTTTTCTGACCGGAGCAAGTCAACCCGAAACCCTGTATGACTTTGGCGGTTTCCCCGAAGCGTTGTATCAACTGCATTACCCCGCCCCCGGGGCTCCGGAGCTCATTCCAGAACTGATAGCCGTTCTCGGCCAGAGCGGTATAACGGTGAAGGTCGATGAAAAGCGTGGGCTGGACCACGGAGCCTGGGTGCCATTGATGCACCTGCGTCCCGATGCGGATATCCCCGTTATCCAGTTGTCGCTGAACGTCGATCATGCGCCTCAGGCGCTGCTGGATTTGGGAAGGGCGCTGGCGCTGTTGCGCACACAAGGGGTTGCCGTACTGGCCTCCGGCGGGGTAACGCATAACCTCTACGATCTGCGCTTTAATCATCCCGAAGCGGCGCCTTATGCCGAGCGTTTTCAAGCCTGGGTCAGAACGCAGGTTGTTGATCGAAACCTGGACGCGCTGCTGTACCCGGAAATTAATGCTGCCGACTATAGCCGGGCTCACCCAACGCCGGAGCACTATTTACCGTTGCTGATTGCGATGGGGGCCACCAATAAGCAAGATCGCTTAGAGGTGTTGTCTAGTGAGATTCTGCACCATGTGCTTTCCATGGAGAGTTATTTGTGGACACAGTGAAGGTCTGAGGTGCGAATCTTCAGCATAATTTTGCGAAGGAGTTTCTGATTAAGTCTTTTTTGGTGATGCTTGCATACGTTTAGATCAGTACATATCGATCTGGTCGTCACAGTTGTCGAAATAGGGCTGCTGCCATTATGCCGGCCGCGATCGCGGGCAAAGGTTTTTTCAGCAACAACATGGTAATCGCGGTGGTCAATAAAGCCAGCCGCGCGCCGTTGTCACCATTAATCGCTAGCGGCGTAAGCAGCGCCACCAACACCGAGCCGGACATCGCACCGATGAACTGCTGCACGCGATAGTTAATCGGTATAAAGGACATCACAAAAACGCCCCCCCAGCGGGTTACTAGGGTCACCGCAGCCATGATCAGCACGATAATCATCGCGCCAGAGCCCGCCGTTTCTAAACTCATGGTTTTTTATCCATCCAAATAGCACCCAATAGGCCACCCGCCAGGGCTCCTACAACAACGTGACTGTTGGGCGGCAGATACCCGTAAGCCATAAGCGATGAAAAAGCAGCGACTATCCAGATGATAAAGATACGTAAAGTCTTTTGTCCCCCGACCACCATCGAGTGGATAACGCCCTTGAGGATGAACGCGACGTTATCGCCAAAGCGCAAGCCGTGCTCAATTGAGGGTCTGTACCATACTCAAGGTTACGGGGTTAACCGCGTTGCATCCCCAGAGGCTGAGGTAAGGCCGCCGAACCAGCGTCGGCTTTAGTAAGTGATACTGAACGATTCGCGCACTGCGCCCCGTTATTCACAGAGCATTTTGTGCAAGCTATTCGAATAATAATCATAAAGGTAGCAATCGATGATGAAGCCAAGAGATGTCAAAAACAGTGCCGACATCAAACAGATTGTTGAAGAGCGCAGCTTGACTCACATTAAAGTGGGGCTGTTCGATAACGACGGCATTATGCGCGGTAAATACATGAGCAAGGAGAAATTTTTATCGTCACTGGAGACCGGATTTGCCTTCTGTGACGTGGTCTTGGGCTGGGATTCCAGCGATCAGCTGTATGAGAATGCGGATATCAAATACACCGGCTGGCACACCGGTTATCCGGATGCGCCGGTGCGTATCCTGCCAGGCAGCTGTCGCGATATTCCTTTCGAACCCGACATGCTGCTGTTCCTGTGCGAGTTCGACGGCGAGGCCGCCAAGATCTGCCCGCGCAACCTGCTCTCGCGGGTGCTGGCCAAGGCCGCCGATATGGGCTTTGATGTTTCCGCCGCCTTTGAATACGAATTTTTTATGTTCAACGAAACGCCGCAGTCGGCCCGTGCCAAGCATTACCGGAATCTGGAACCGATTACGCCGGGCATGTTCGGTTATTCGATGTTACGTAATTCGGTTCATGCCGAGCTCTACCAGGAACTGCTGGAACTGTCTGAGCAGATGGATTTTCCCATAGAGGGGCTGCACACCGAAACGGGGCCCGGGGTGCTTGAAGCGGCGCTGACCGTTGACGGTGCTCAGGAAGCGGCGGACAAGGCCGCACTGTTCAAGACCTTTACCAAAGTCTGGGCGCAGCGCAAGGGGATGATGGCTACCTTTATGGCCAAATGGTCCAACGACTACCCGGGCCAGTCCGGCCATATCCATATGTCACTGCGCCACAAGGATGGTGCGGGCTCGGCATTTCATGATCCCGGTCAGCCGATGAACATGAGCAAGCTGCAGCGGCAATTTATCGCAGGCCAGCAGAAACTGATGCCCGAGTTAATGGTCATGATGGCGCAGACGGTAAACGCCTATTCACGTCTGATCCCCGGGTTTTGGGCCCCGACCGATGCCACCTGGGGCTGTGAAAATCGCACCACCGCGCTGCGTGTTATCCCCGGCTCCGCCAAATCGCAACGGGTTGAGTTCCGCCTCGGTTCCGCCGATGCCAACCCCTATATCGCCTTAGCTGCCTCGCTGGGTGCGGGACTGTATGGTATCGAGCACGGCATGGAGCCGGAGGCGATGGTGACAGGCAACGCCTACGAGCAGCAGCACCCCGCGCATCTGGCTCTGCCCACGACACTGGTTGATGCGGCCACGGCGCTGCGTGGCTCCGAGATTGCCCGGGAACTGTTCGGTAATGAATTCGTGGAGCACTACGCAGCGAGCCGAGATTGGGAAGGGCGCGAGTTCCGTAAGCACATCACCGATTGGGAGCTGGAGCGCTACTTCGAAATTATTTAAGACTCTGGCCGGATAGCGCCTTTTGGTGGATGGTTACTTCGGATGCTTGTCCGCCGGTTACGTTATTTAGGACGCACTGACTATCTTTAGGAAGCACTGACTACCTTTAGGAAAAACTAACTATGAGTTCAATGCAACAGACCTTGTCTCCGGTGGACGGCTCCCTGTATGTAGAGCGCCCCTACGCGACTCAGGACGCCATCGATGCCGCCCAGGCACGGGCGGTTAGTGCCCAGGCTGCCTGGAAGCGGGTAGCACTGACCGAGCGCAAGGCGATCTGCCGACGGGCGGTGGAGGCCTTTGTCGCCAAGCGTGACGAGATAGCCCGTGAGTTGTGCTGGCAGATGGGCCGACCGATCCGTTATGCCGCCGGAGAAGTGGGCGGCTTCGAAGAGCGCGCCTACTACATGATCGATGTGGCCGAGGAGGCGCTGGCACGGATCGAGGTGGGCGATAAGCCCGGCTTTCGGCGCTATATTCAGCGTGATCCCTTGGGGCTGGTCTTTGTCATTGCCCCGTGGAACTACCCCTATCTGACCGCCATCAACGCGATCATGCCGGCGATCCTGGCCGGTAACGCCGTGCTGCTTAAGCATTCGGCCCAGACCCCGCTGTGTGCCGAGCGTATCGTCGAGGCGTTTCAGAGCGCGGGACTGCCCGAAGGGGTGTGTCAGTACCTGCACCTGAGCCACGCCGATACCGAGCGCCTGATCCAGTCGCCGTCGATCGACTACGTCGCCTTTACCGGCTCTGTTGCGGGCGGGACCATGGTTGAGAAAGCCGCCGCCGGACGTTTTATCGGCGTTGGTCTGGAGTTGGGAGGCAAGGATCCGGCGTATATACGAGCCGATGCAGATCTGGATCTTGCCGTGGAAACCACCATCGACGGAGCCTTTTTCAATTCGGGTCAGTCCTGCTGCAGTGTCGAGCGAATCTATGTGCACGCTTCGGTCTTTGATGCCTATGTTGCGAAGGCGGTTGCTCTGGTCAAACAGTATAAACTGGGCCGCTCTGACGACCCGCAAACCACCCTGGGACCGCTGGTGCGGGCGTCGGCCGCTGATTTTGTCCGCGGCCAGATCAGTGAAGCCTTGGCGCAGGGCGCCGTCGCCCAGATCGATCCGGCCGACTTCCCCATGGACAGGGAGGGCAGCGCCTATCTGGCGCCGCAACTGCTGACGAATGTGAATCACCGCATGCGGGTGATGACCGAGGAGTCGTTCGGCCCGGTGGTGGGGGTCCAGAAAGTGACCTCCGACGCGGAGGCGATCGCGTTGATGAACGATAGCAAGTTCGGTCTCACCGCGTCGATTTTCACGACCGATATAGAGGCCGGTGTCGCCCTGGGCGATCAGGTACAGACGGGGACTTTCTTTATCAACCGCTGCGATTACCTGGACCCGGCCCTGGCCTGGACCGGGGTCAAGAACTCGGGCCGCGGTTGCTCCCTTTCCAGGCTGGGTTACGAATCTCTGACCCGTCCCAAGTCTTTCCATATCAAGTTGTCAGGGGGCGAACATGACTGATCTACACGCGAACTGGAACTACCCCAATAGCATCCGTGTTGGCGCCGGTCGGATTCGTGAGCTAGCCCCGATCTGCAAGCAGTTGGGCATGCTGGCGCCGCTGCTGATCACCGACCCCGGGCTGTCGGCACTGCCGATGGTGCAGAGCGTTGTTGCCGCCTGCCGTGCAGCGGGGCTGGAATGCGGCCTGTTTGCCAATATCCAGGCTAACCCGAACGGCCAGAATGTCGCGAACGGCGTCGCTGCGTACCGGGCGGGTAACCATGACGGGGTGATCGCTTTCGGCGGTGGTTCCGGCCTGGACGCCGCCAAAGCGGTGGCGCTGATGGTGGGGCAAGTGCGCCCGCTGTGGGATTTTGACGATGTCGGCGATAACTGGACTCGGGTCAACGAGGCCGGTGTTGCCCCTATCGTCGCGGTGCCCACCACCGCCGGCACCGGTTCCGAGGTGGGCCGAGCCTCGGTGATCACCGATACGGACAATCAGATCAAACGGATTATCTTCCACCCGAAGATGCTACCGGCAGCAGTTATCCTTGATCCCGAACTGACCACCAGTCTGCCGCCGCATATTACCGCCGCTACCGGTATCGATGCGCTATCCCATTGTCTTGAGGCGCTGTGCTCGCCTTTTTACCACCCTATGGCGGAAGGGATCGCGGTCGAGGGGATACGGCTGGTGAAAACCTATCTGCCACGGGCAGTGGCCGATGGCGACGATCTGGAGGCACGCACCCAGATGCTGGTTGCCTCCACCATGGGCGCTACTGCGTTCCAGAAGGGGCTTGGTGGCATGCATGCGCTTGCCCACCCGTTGGGCGCGCTCTATAACGCCCATCACGGACTGCTGAATGCCATCCTGATGCCCTACGTACTCAAGGCCAATCGGAAGATGATCGAGGCGCGCATCATACGCCTTGCCCGCTATCTTGACCTGCCGGACCCCGGGTTCGAAGAGTTTCTGAACTGGGTTTTGGGGCTGCGCGAACAGCTGGGTATCCCCCACAGTCTGGCGGCCATCGATATCGATGACCGCCACGCCGAACAGGTTGGCCGCATGGCAGCAGCAGACCCCTCGGCAGCCGGAAACCCGATCGCTTTCGATGCCCCCGAATACGCCGCCATCTTCAATGATGCGGTACACGGCCAGCTCTAGTGGCCGAGTAAAGTGTCTGTAAGGAGAGTTGGATGAAGATCGGCATTCTGCAATGCGATGATGTGATGGACGAACTGCAACCGGAGTTTGGCAACTATCCGGCGATGTTTGAAAACCTGTTCGTCGAAATTGTCCCGGACTGGCAGTTCGTCACCTACCGGGTGGTGGATGGCGAGTTTCCGGATTCGGTCGATGCCTGTGACGGCTACATCACCACTGGCAGCCGCTACGGGGTCAACGATGGCGCTCCCTGGATCGACCGGTTGGAGGCCTTCGTGGTTTCTCTGGCGCGGCAGGACAAGAAATTTGTCGGCATCTGCTTCGGCCATCAGTTGCTGGCCAAGGCGCTGCAGGGCAGGGTGGCGTTGTCTGAACGTGGCTGGGGGGTGGGAATGTCTTTCAACCAGATTGAGGTCAAGAAACCCTGGATGGAACCCTACCAGCCGTCGCTGGATCTGGTCGTCAGTCACCAGGATCAGATCACCGAGTTGCCGGAGGGCGCCGAAGTGCTGGCCAGCAGTCACTTCTGCCCCTACTACATGCTTCAGTACAGCAGCCAGCTGATGAGTGTTCAAGGACACCCCGAGTTTAGTAAATCCTACTCCAGTGCTCTGATTGCACGGCGAGCAGATCGTATTCCGGCGCCCCGTGTACGCGAAGGGCTGGCGTCCCTACATGCCCCGGTGGATGAC
>JBFGYY010000103.1:0-8388 GCA_041587095.1 Motiliproteus sp.
ATCAGCGTATGCCCGAGATGACCGGTAGTGAATTCCTGCATCGGGTCAAGAGCCTGCACCCCGATACGGTGCGGATTATCCTCAGTGGCTATACCGACCTGGAGTCGGTGACCGAATCGATCAACGTCGGTGCGGTGTTTAAATTTTTGACTAAGCCCTGGGACGATGACCTGTTGTGCCAGAACGTGCGTGAAGCGTTTCATATTCATGACCTGAGTGCCGAAAACCAGCGCCTGACGAGCGAGCTGCAAAACGCCAATCAGGAACTCGAAGCCCGCGTTGAGCAGAAGACCCAGCAGCTGGCGTTTAACCTGCGGGCGCTGCAGGTCTCGCAGGATATTCTTGAAGAACTGCCTTATTCGGTGATGGGGATTGGTCAGGATGAAATTGTGTTTGCCAACCGCCGGGCACGGGAGCATTTTCCTGAGGTACCCTTACTGTTAGGCAGCGACCTGGAGAGTGCTTGCGGCGCAGAGATCGAAACAATTTATCGACAGGCGGCCGGAGGCGAAGGGGTCGCAACCGGTGAGATCGAGCTGCAGGGCGAACGTTACCAGTGTTGCTGTCAGCGCAATCGCAGTACCGGTCCCCACCAGGGGTATATTATTACCCTGAGATTGTTGAATAACTGAGCGTTATTTCAGGGAGGAGCTGTGACCAATAGCGAGCAGGTACTAATAATAAATGCAGAGGCCGGCCGGGTGGTTGTGCAGGACGTTGCCGATGCGAAAGGAAACGCCCTCGTTGCCGCAGGAACCGTATTGACCGAGCGTCTGATCGCTCAGTTACAGCGCAGGGGGATCGAGTCGTTGGCCTTGCAACCAAGCTGCAGCCCGGAAGATCAGGCTGCACGGGGTCAAGAGATTGAGCAACGACTGGACAATCAGTTCAGCCAGCATGGCGCAGATCCGACCATGCAACGCTTAAAGCAGTTATTAACCGATTATCACCGTCGGGATCTGACTGAAGCGGGGGACGGCTATGGATAAAGATCTGGAGCATAAACTCAAGAGCTGCTTGCAGAAAGTGGTCCCCTTCTCCGATGCGGTGCAGGCGATTCTGAAAAAGCTTAATGAGGTGCCGGTCGATATCAACGCCGTTGCCGACCTGATGGAATGCGATCCGATTCTCACCTCGTCGCTGCTCAGGCTGGCGAACTCACCGTTTTATGGCTTCTCGCAAAAGATCACCCACGTTGATCATGCGGTGATACTGCTGGGTGTGCATACCGTGCGTCAGGTGGTAATGGCTTTTTCCGTGGTGAAGCGTTTCAGCCGCCCGACGGGTTCGGGCCTCGATCGCCACAACCTGTGGCGTCACTGCATCGGTGTTGCCGTGGCCGCCAAGATCCTGGCGCGGCGCTGTGAGGTCGACGAAGAAGATGCCTTTATTGCCGGGATGCTGCACGATATCGGAAAATTTATCATCGACGAGTGCTCTCCCGATTTATACCAGCAGATCTTCAGCGTGCGTGATCAGCAAGGGATGTCATTACGCGCTGCTGAATTGCAGGTGATGGGAATTTCACATGGTCGGGTCGGGGCGGTGGCGATCCGCTTCTGGCGTCTGCCCGAAATGCTGGCCGAAGTGGCGGATAAACATCACCAGCCCGGCGCAGATGAGCCCAAACTCCTGGTCGATCTGGTTCACCTTGCCAATATCGTGGTGCAGGGGTTGTGGATCAGTCCGGATGACGTATGGACCATTAATCCGCTGGATCCTGAGAGCCTGCAGCGGCTCAAATTAGAATGGACGGATATCGAAACACTGTTGCCGGAGATTGAAGAGATGAGTCACGAAATAATTGCCCGGTTTCTGCCCTAGACGCCGATGCAAACCCAAACAGGAGATCACTGCGCGTGACTGAAAAAGCGATGAATTCACAGACCGCGCCCGGCGAGGGGCTGCTTGATCAGGGCGCTGACGACGCCCCGGACAGCCTGCTCTTTGTCGATGATGAGCGCAATATACTCTCATCCCTGCGCCGCTTGTTCCGGCCGCTGGGGTATACCATCCATGTGGCTGAGAGCGGTGCCGAAGGACTGAAAATACTTGCCGAGCATCCCATCGATCTGATTATTTCGGATATGCGCATGCCCGAGATGGATGGCGCCCAGTTTCTGGCTGAAGCGACCAAGCGTCATCCTGATGTAGTGCGGATATTGCTCACCGGGTTTGCCGATCTGGGTTCTACGGTGGATGCCATCAATAAAGGTAAGATCTACAGCTACCTGAGCAAGCCCTGGGAAGATACCGAGATCACGCTGACCGTGCGGCAGGCGCTGAAAACCAAACGCCTGGAACGGGAAAAACAGCAGTTGCTGGCGCTGACCGAGCGGCAGAATAATGAACTCAAAGATCTGAATGAGAATCTGGAAAAGAAGGTCAAGGCACGTACCGAAGAGGTACAGCAGACGGCCGATATGCTGGATATGGCCTACCAGCAGCTGTCGGACAGTTACCAGAACACCATACGGGTCTTCTCCAGTCTGATCAGTATGCGCGAAAGCTTGTCGGGGCGTTATGGGCAGAAAATTGCCGATCTGGCACGGAAAATGGCTTTGGCGATGAAGATGGACACTGAATCGGTGCGCGAGGTCTACTTTGCCGCTTTGCTGCATGAACTGGGCAAGCTCAGCCTGCCCGACTACCTGCTGGATAGACCGGCATTCACTCTGAACCGCCAGGGGCGCGATCAGTATCAGCGTCACCCCATCAATGGCCAGACGGTGTTGATGGCGGTCGATGAGCTGCAGGGAACCGCAAACCTGATCCGCGCTCACGAAGAGTATTTTGATGGCAGCGGCTTCCCGGATGGCTCCAGGGGAGAATCTATCCCGCTTGGCGCGCGGATTATCTCCCTGGCCAAAGACTTTTATGGTTACCAAAGCGGCAAGTTGCTTACCAACACGCTGACAGCCAGAGCGGCTATGGATCGGATTGAGGCTGAAAGCGGTAAAAAGTACGACCCGAAGCTGGTTAAATTGCTGGCCATCATCGTCGGGCGCCAGCAGGAAGAGAAACCCGACATCCGTGAAAAGCGCCTGAGTTTAGACGAGCTGAGCGCCGGTATGAAACTGTCCAGAGACCTGTTTAACCATGCCGATATGCTGCTATTGACCAAAGGGCGGACATTAACGGAACTGCATCTGCGCAAACTGGCGCAACTGGAAAAAGCGGAAGATCACCCGTTTGAGTTCCATGTTTATGAGGTGGGCAAATGATTCAGGTAATGATTGTAGACGACGAACAAGGGGTCTTGAATGCCTTGAAACGTTCGATGCGTCGCTACGGCTGGCGGGTGATGACCTTTCTCGACCCGGAGGAAGCCCTGAACGTGGCTGCGAATGAAACGGTGGATCTGGTGATCTCCGATTACCGTATGCCCGCCATGAACGGAGTTGAATTTCTCAAGGAATTTATGGCGATTCAGCCGGATACCTTCCGGATTATTCTAAGCGGTCAGGCGGATATGGATGGTGTGCTGGATGCGATCAACGAAGCACAGATCTACCGTTTCGTTACCAAGCCCTGGAACGATGCGGATCTGGCCGTGACCATCGAGAAGGCGCTTAGCCACCGAGAAACCTTGCTGGAAAATCGCCGCCTTGCGGATCAGGTGCGCCGGCAGGAAGTACAGATCAATTACCAGAAGAGCGAACTGGACCGCCTGGAAGCGGAGTGCCCGGGGATCACCCAGGTCGCCTGGGACAGCGATGGCAGCATTATTATCGATGAAAATGACCTGTAATCCGGCAGTTTGCTTACCGCAATGATTGTTCCCTGTGATTAAAGCGGCCATTTAACCGCAGGGCACTGACCTTACAGGGCCGGCTCTTTATAATACCGCCCTGCCAGCCGGATCCTTGGCTCGGGCGTGTCTGTTGTCATGTTGATCCGTTTGCGGATCGGTACCACGCGTTGAAAGTGATCACCGGGACTTTTGTCCTGGCGCTATCTGACCTATAGTAATTGACCTATGTCTATTTATGGTTGATTGTGACTTGCCTTACGTAGCGGTTAGTCGCATGCTTCGCGCAGAAAACCCGATGCTTATCAGGTGATTGTCCGGCTGTTTTCTTCTCTATACATCTGAGGTTGTTACGTGACAAAAATAGCCCGTACCGCTGACCTGGCTTACCGTATCGGACGGATATTGCATTGGGTCACGGCAATTTTTTTCATGGTTTTATTGTTGAGTACCGATATTGCCCGCGAGATCGTGAGTAATAGCGCCGAACGGCGCGAACTTTACTACTGGCATATGTCTTTTGGTTTAATCTTCCTCTATTTGCTGACGTTCCGAATCGGCTGGGTGGTTATTTTCCCTGAGACACGCACCCAGTTTGCCTTTCGCTGGCAGGCCATTTCGGCGCGTATTAACCATTTTTTGTTGTATACCCTTATGATTGCGATGCCGATCAGCGGTTTTCTGTTTACATTGGCCGACGGTGATGAAATTCCGTTGCTGAAGCTGTTCATACTTCAGCCCGGCGAGTGGTTACTTAGCGAAGATCTGGGCTATTACGGCAAGGAAGCGCATATTTACCTTACCTGGGCCGCCTATGGCCTGATGACGTTACATGCCGCTGGCGCATTGACCCACTGGTGGGGTAAAAAACGTAAAGCTAAACAGTTAAAGCAACAAGACGCAGCGCCGGTTTAGCTGGCGCATTGCAATCAGAGCTGACACGGTTTTCAATGTTGTGCTGGAGTCAATGTTGTACTGGGGTCAAGTTGTACTGGAGTCAAAATGAAGAGTATCTCGATTCAGGCCAAAATCATTTTCTCCCTGCTGATAGTGGCAGTGGTTGTGGTGTCTGGTTCTGTGGCTGTGACGTTTAAGAACGAACGGCAGCTGGCATTTGACATGATGCTCCAGCAAACCTCCATGACAGCTTATTTCTATCTCGACAACCTGAATATCATGATGGTTAACGACGAGATGGAAGACCGTGACCTGCTGCAGAATAAGATGTTGGAACAGCCGGGTATTATCGAGGCGCGTATCTTACGTAGCGAATTGCTCGATAGTGAATGGGGCGAAGGCTTTGAAGACCAGTACCCCCGTGACGACTATGAGCGCAAGGCGCTTGAGGGCGAAGAGTTCACCCTGCTTGAAGATACCGAGCAAGGGCGTCGCCTGACTCTGATTTTCCCAATTCCTGCTCTTGAGGTTTATCGCGGTACCGAATGCCTGGGTTGCCACGAAGAGGTGACCGAAGAGGGGCAGATTCTCGGTGCCATTCGCGTCAGCTACAGCCTCGATGACTTTGACCAGAAAATCTTCTCGAATATTCTCAATTCTGGCCTGTTGCTGGCGGTGATGTTTGCGGTGGGTGTATTGATCACCCTGTTCGTCCTGAACCGTGTGATGACACGACCGCTGCGCTGTCTGGGTGAAACTATCGCCGATATCGAGTCAACCTCCGATCTGAGTCGGCGCGTTGAAGTACGCAGTGCCGATGAAGTCGGGCGTGTGGCCACGGCTTACAACAGTATGCTCGACAAGTTCCAGCGCAGTCTGCTGGGTGTGCGCACCGGCGTGGCAGAAGTCAACCGCGATTCAGAACAGATCGCCCGGGTTTCGGATGAAACCCTGCAGGCGGTCATGCAGCAGAATGAAGGCACCACGCTGGTGGCGACCGCTATGAACCAGATGCAGGCCACCTCTAATGAGGTGATGACCAGCGCCAACACGACGCGCGTCGCTTCGGATGAGACCGGTCGTCTGGCCCGCGACAGCGTTGACGTGATGGAAGGTGCTATCGGCTCCATCAATAATCTGTCCCAGGAAATTGAGCGTATTGCACAGGTGGTCATGAAGGTGGGTACCCAGAGTGAAAAAGTGGGTTCCGTACTGGATGTGATCAATGGCGTGGCCGAGCAGACCAACTTACTGGCACTCAACGCGGCCATTGAAGCGGCTCGGGCCGGTGAGATGGGGCGCGGATTTGCCGTGGTGGCCGACGAAGTACGCAGCCTGGCGAACAAGACCCATAACTCGACCCGCGAGATTCAGGCTGTGATCGAAGACCTGCAGAAAGAATCCAAGCAGGCCATTGCGATTGTTGAGCCCGCCAAGCAGACCGCCCGCGACGGTATTGCCGAATCCCAGAAAGCGGTCGAAGCGTTGCAGGATATTGTCCGCCATGTCGAACAGATCAAGGCGATGAATGATCAGGTCGCCAGCGCTTCCGACGAACAGAATGCGGTCTCGGAAGAGATTAACCGTAACGTCGTGGAGATCAGCGTGATCTCCGATGCGACCTCGGCGCGGGCCAACGATGCGCTCCAGCGCAGCCAGCAGCTGGTGCAGCGTGCCGAAGAACTGGAAACCCTGATCAAGAGTTTCAGACTCGAATAACCGGCGCTCGTTGCTGCTGTCTGGCATCGCTCTGCGATGCCCGGAGGCAAACTACGCCACAAATAACCGATCCGGCGATGACCCTTGCCGGATAGATCGACAAAGTGTTTTCGGCTCGACGAGTGGGCCGGACAGGAGAATAACTGTGCAACTGATGAAGTATCCTACCCAATTGCTGACCGGCGCTGTGTTTTGCACCGGTCTGGTCCTGTCTGTTCCTGCGGTTGCCGTGGACTGGTCTGCGGTACCGGCTAAGCCGGTTGAGCTGTTCTATCCGGGCCAGACCGGCATGGAGTGGATTGAGTCCAAGCGTGACCACGACGGTGCCGCCCGTTATAAGAAGCGCAAGAAAGATTGCAAGGGCTGCCACGAAGGTGATCAGAAAGAGTATGGTCCCAAGATCGCCAAGGGCGGTAGTACCGAGAATGATCCGCTGGGCGGTCGTCGTGGTCTGGTGACCATGAACGTCCAGACCGTTAACGACGGCAGTGCTCTGCATGTGCGCCTCGAGTGGCCTCAGGCACCGTCAGCGGCAGCCAGCAAGCAGGATGGTGATTTCGATACCAAAGTGACCCTGATGCTGGATGACGGCTCGGTGGAAGAGTTTACCGCCGGTGGTTGCTGGGCCGTGTGCCACCAGGACAGCAAAAGAATGCCTGAAGCCAGCGGTGACGGCGAGCAGAAGTACCTGGCCGAATCGCGTAAGAAGATCAAAAAGAAAGTCGGTGGCGGCAATAACTATGTCAGCGATGGCGACCTGCAGGGGCTTATGAGTGCGGGCACGTACCTGGAATACTGGCAGGCGCGTTTGAACCCCGGTCAACCAGCGACAGCCGTCGATGGTTATATCCTTAAAGAACGTACCGAGAACCCGAGCCCGGCTATTGCGGTGAATGCCAGCGAAGCGGGTGGCAACTGGGTAGTGGAGTTCAGCCGCCCGCTTACTGTTGCAGGCCCTTATAAAGCGCTGGCCGCCGGTAAGACCTATATGCTGGGTATCGCCCTGCACGACCAGAATACCGAAGGCCGATACCACCTGACCTCGTTGCAGTACAGCCTGCAGTTGGGCGGCGGCGATGCCGAATTTGTTGCGGCGAATCAATAATCGTACTAAAAAGACTGTTCATTCGTTGTTGATAAACGTACATTTCACAACCTTGTGGAAAATGTGGTGAAAAGCGGCAGAGATGCCGCATCAGTATCAGTCGAAAAAACGCGCAACCGGTACTTGGAAGTCAGGGAACGACTTTTCAACGCACAGACACCGCTAATAATTTAATAAGTGACGGAACCATTCGGGTTACCGTCACGGTGTAAGGCAATGAGAAGGAGAAGAACCATGTCATCCAGTACTTGGATCGGCGGGTTGATTCTGGCTTTAGGGCTATGGATCTCCCCGGTAATGGCAGATGGGCACGGCAACGCCGTCGTTCAGGAGTTAACCGAGCGGGGCACCGACGGTTGCTTGAAGTGCCACAGCAGTGAATCCCAAAACCCCGTTGTTTCCGTTCTGCATACCCCCCACTTTATGGCCGGTGACCCGAATGCGCCTGTGAGCGACAAAGGCTGTGAAGGCTGTCACGGCGCCAGCTCCGAGCACGCCAAGAAACTGGCTGAAGAAAATGAACATCTGCGCGTTCCCCCCGAAGTTAACTGGGGACCCAAGATGGCTAAATCGTCCATCGAATCGCGTAACAATTCCTGCCTGAACTGTCATGAGAACGGCATTGTGATCAACTGGGCCGGCAGTGCGCACGACACCGATGACGTCTCCTGCTCCGATTGCCATAGCTCGCACCTGCAGCGCGATCCTTCGCTGGACAAATACAGCGAAGCCGACGTCTGCTTTGCCTGCCACAAGACCGAACAGATCGAAGCCAACAAGCCGAGCCATCACCCGATGCGCGAAGGCAAAGTCACCTGCTCCGATTGCCACAATCCGCACGGTTCTGTTGGCCCGGCTTCTGTACTGGATGCCACCACCAACGATACCTGCTACCGCTGTCACGCCGAGAAGCGCG
>JBFGYY010000104.1:0-8311 GCA_041587095.1 Motiliproteus sp.
GCGGGCAGTCCACACATGTTAATTTCACTGCCTTAAGTGTAGTTGCTGGATTTTTCTGCACGCCCCTTTGAGCACGGTTTTTACAGGGGGAGTATTGGGTTGGACTCGGCGCAACGCCTTATGTTTACTGACTTTGTTTGTTTTACAATCATTTTACAGAAGGGGGCTGCCACAGGTCGTTGGATTAAGCGTCGATGGTGGTTGCCAGCAGCCAGTCGACAACGGATCGAAGGCTCTCGCGTGGGGGGTGCCCTTTGGCGAGAGCGGTCTGGTAGACCGATCGCTGATGGTGGGCGCTGGTACCGCGTTGCACGATCGATTTTGCCTGAAGCACCTGTTTTTCACAGCCCAGAGCCTGAGCATCCTCGGCGATAAGCTGCAACCATTCGTCAATAAGGGCTTGAAAGCCGACAATGCGGCTCTGCCCGAAATCGATCAGCCCTTTGTCGATCCCGTAGCGCTGAGCCCGCCAGCGGTTTTCCTGGATCAGCATGGGCGAGTACTCGCGCCAGCGTTGATTGCGCGTGCGTAAGCGGTACAGCATGTGCAGGGTCGCCAGGTAGAGTGCCGCCAACGTGACGGCATCGTCGAGCCGGGTGCAGACATCGGTGATTCTCATCTCGAGGGTGGGGTAGCGCAGTGAGGGGCGAATGTCCCACCAGATCATCGACGCATCCTTGATAACGCCCGCTTCGGCCAGGGTATGGACGTGGCGTTCGTAGTCTGCGGCACTGGTAAAGCGGTGTGGTAAGCCGGTACGGGGGAGCTCGTTGAATACGGCCAGACGGTAGGAGTTAAGCCCCGTATCCTCGCCTCCCCAGAATGGGGACGAGGTGCTGAGAGCCAGCAAGTGGGGCAGGAAATAGCTGACCTGATTCATCAGGTCGATGCGCAGGTCATTATCTGCGATACCAATATGGACGTGCATGCCACAGGTCAGCAGTCGCCTGGCAACACCTTGCAGGTCTTCGGCCAGATTGTCGTAGCGTTCCAGTGGCGTATGAGCCTGTTCATACCAATGGGCAAAGGGGTGCGTCGAAGCGGCAATAATCCCCAGCCCGTGCTGGGCTGCAAGCGTGCTCAGTTGGTTGCGCAAACGAAACAGGTGATCGCGGGCGGCACCGATAGAGTCGCACACCGGAGTGCCTATCTCGATCTGTGCTCGCAGGAATTCGTGGGTGACTTGATTAGGCAGCGCTTTCGTGCAGGCCTTAAACAGCGCTTCGGGAGGATCGACCGCCAGTTGCCGTGATTTCAGGTCTACCAGCAGGTATTCTTCTTCGATACCAATCGTGAATTCGGGTGGCTGATACGTGTGGCTCATGGCGGGCACCCTCTGTTGTGATGGAGCGGATATACAGCGCCTTAGTGAGTAACGTGAGGGGCTTATTCCCGGCCTATTCCCGCATGCTCAGGCCCGCATCGCTATAGAACTGATAGCGATACAGATCCGGATTATTCAGCACCCGCTCAAGGCCATCAGCCAGCATGCTGCCCCACCAGAACGCCTCTGCCTGGTCGATCAGCAGATCCTGGCGGATCTCAATCGCACAATTGGCTATGCCGCGATCGTGGCCGTGACGATCGATGGTATAGGCGAATTCGCGGGCAGAGTAAGGCTGGTTGTCACCAATAGTGAGGTGGTCATGCTGCCTGAGCCAGGCCATTAACGGGTGAGCCATTCGCGGATCCTGATTCCATAACATGCCCGCGTGCCAGGGGCGCAGCAGACCGTCCCTCTGCATGGCTGCGGTAAATGTGTGTACCGAAAAGAGTGCCGGTGGCCTGCCGTCCCGCATCAGGCTTTTCTGCTGGCGCTGAATCTCAGCATGGTAGGGGGTAAACAGGGCATCAATTCTGGCGTTGACCTCGGTATCAGACAGTACCAGGTTGCCGGGAATGCAGCGCCCGTCGCTGACCTTGGGGATAGACAATTCGGTTTCTTCGAGCGGATCGCGGTTAACATCGATCAGCAGCCGGGAATAATTCGAGACTACGGCACGACAATTCAGGCGTGCGGCAATGATACGCACGACATCTGCCGCGCCGGGATCCCAGGCAATATGATCGTTCAGCGTCGTTTCATCCAGCCCCAGGTTGTCTAAATGGGCGGGAATCCGGTTTGAGGCATGATCGCAGACCAGCAGTAAGGGCGTGCTACCTTCGGGATTAATCACCTGGAAGGGCGGAGGATCAGTCGGCAGCAGCACGGCGGCGGTATCGGTGTCAAATAACGGTTCCATACCGCTCTTTATAGTCGTTAACCCTGTAGTCGTAAACTCAATAGTCGTAAACCCGGTAGCCGTAATCTACGCGGCTGTAACGAGTCGGACGTGAATGGGTTGAATGGAGATTAGTTGAGCTCGCACTGCACCGCTTTACACTGAAAGGCGATCAATCAACAAGTCATGCTGTTGCCGGGGGGGAGGGCGGCCTGTTTAACGGGGCGAAAAAAAGCCCTGCAGAGCAGGGCTTGGCATTGCGGCTCAGCGAAAAGCCGGCTTAGCGATTCTGTTCCCGTGCAATAGCCCGGTAGGCGATATCACGACGACAGAACATGCCTTTCCAGCTGATCTGATCAGCCAGTGCATAGGCGCGTTGCTGTGCATCCGTTACGCTGTCGCCAACGGCCGTGGCACAAAGAACGCGACCGCCGTGGGTGAGTACCTGATCCTGATCGAGTCGAGTGCCCGCGTGGAATACCTTGCTGCCCGCTGCTTCGGATGCGGGCAGTGAGATCGCATCACCTTTGGGGTAATCGCCCGGGTAGCCTGCGGCTGCCAGCACAACGCCGACGGCAGGACGCGGGTCCCATTCGGCAACGGTCTTGTCCAGATTCTTATCCAGCGCCGCGCGGCACAGGTCAACCAGGCTGCTCTTGAGGCGCAACATGATCGGCTGTGTCTCGGGGTCGCCAAAGCGGCAGTTATACTCGATGACCTTGGGCGTGCCGTCAGCACTGATCATCAGTCCCGCATAGAGGAAACCGGTATAGGGGTTGCCTTCGGCGGCCATGCCACGCACGGTCGGGTAGATCACTTCCTGCATGATCCGGTCATGGATCTGCGCCGTCACTACCGGAGCCGGAGAGTAAGCGCCCATGCCGCCGGTATTGGGGCCGCTGTCCCCATCGCCAACCCGCTTGTGATCCTGGCTGGTCGCCATCGGCAGGACATTTTCGCCATCGACCATGACGATGAAGCTGGCTTCCTCGCCCTCGAGAAACTCCTCGATAACCACGCGACAGCCCGCTTCGCCAAAGGCGTTGCCTGAAAGCATATCCTGCACGGCCGCTTCGGCTTCCTCCAGCGTCATGGCAACGATAACGCCTTTGCCTGCCGCCAAACCATCGGCTTTAACGACGATGGGAGCGCCTTTCTCACGCAGGTAGGCCAGTGCAGGCTCGACCTCGGTGAAATTGCCGTAGTCCGCAGAGGGGATCTGATGGCGTGCCAGGAAATCCTTGGTAAAGGCCTTGGAGCCTTCCAGCTGCGCTGCGGCGGCGCTGGGGCCGAAGATCGCCAGGTTTTCCTGCTGAAAGCGGTCGACGATACCGGCCACCAAGGGTGCCTCGGGGCCGACGATGGTCAGATCCACACCCTGGGCGCGGACAAAGGCAACCAGCTCTTCCAGTGCCATCACGTCGATCGCGACATTTTCAAGCTTGGCCTCACGGGCGGTACCGGCGTTGCCGGGTGCGACGAAGACTTTTTCGACGCTGCTGTCTTGCGCGGCTTGCCAGGCCAGCGCATGTTCGCGCCCGCCACTACCGATAACCAGTACTTTCATCTGCTTCTCCTAGGATTTGCCCGCTGGCGACTATTAGTGACGGAAATGGCGCATGCCGGTGAAGACCATCGCAATGCCGGCTTCGTTGGCGGCCTGAATGACTTCCTCGTCGCGCATGGAACCGCCGGGCTGGACGACGGCTTTGATACCGGCTTTGGCCGCCGCATCGATACCGTCGCGGAAGGGGAAGAAGGCATCGGATGCCATCACGGAACCTTCAACAACCAGGCCTTCGTCTGCCGCTTTGATACCGGCAATTCGTGCACTGTAGACGCGGCTCATCTGGCCGGCGCCCACGCCGATGGTCTGACCGTCGCGCGCGTAAACAATCGCGTTGGATTTAACATACTTGGCAACCTGCCAGGCGAACAGCAGATCGCGTAACTCCTGCTCGCTGGGCGCGCGCTCGGTAACGACTTTCAACTCACTGGCATCGACCATGCCGAGATCGTTGTCCTGTACCAGCAAGCCGCCGTTAACCCGTTTAAAGTCGAAGGAGGGAATACGGCTGGCACTCCACTGGCCGCACTCTAGCAGGCGGACATTCGGCTTGGCGGCAACAATGTCTGACGCTTCCTGCGAGACTGTCGGGGCGATGATCACCTCGACAAACTGCCGTTCAACAATGGCCTTGGCCGTGTTGGCATCGAGTTCGCGGTTGAAGGCAATAATGCCGCCGAACGCGGAGGTCGGATCGGTCTGGAACGCCAGGTTGTAGGCGTCAAGAATATTGTCAGCGACGGCAACGCCACAGGGGTTGGCGTGTTTGACAATCACACAGGCCGGTTCGCGGAATGGTTTTACACACTCAAGTGCCGCATCGGTATCGGCGACGTTATTGAACGACAAGGCCTTACCTTGCAATTGACGGGCGGTGGCCACACCGGGCTCCGTCGGATTCTTCTCAACATAAAACGCAGCGCGCTGATGCGGGTTCTCACCGTAACGCATCTCTTGCGCCTTGAGGTACTGACGGTTGAAGGTGCGTGGGAAAGGATTCACTTCCTCCTCTTCGCCAACACGGGCACCCAGGTAGTTGGCAATCATGCCATCGTAGGCGGCGGTGTGCTCAAACGCTTCAACGGCCAGATCAAAACGGCGCGTCTGGCTGAGTTGGCCCTGGTTGGCTTTCATTTCAGCCAGCAGGCTGTCATAGCTCTCTGCGTTGACGACAATCGCGACAAAGGCGTTGTTCTTAGCGGCTGAACGCACCATGGTCGGGCCGCCAATGTCGATGTTTTCAATCGCCAGTGGCAGGTCGCAGTCAGGGCGTGCAACGGTTGCTTCGAAGGGATACAGATTGACGACAACCATGTCGATAGGCTGGATGCCGTGCTGGCTCATGACGTCATCATCGATACCGCGACGACCGAGAATGCCGCCATGAATCTTAGGATGCAATGTCTTGACCCGGCCATCCATCATCTCGGGGAATCCGGTGTAGTCGGAGACCTCTATCGCTGGGATGCCCTTATCGGTCAGTAGTTTAAACGTACCGCCGGTGGAAAGGATCTCAACGCCCTGGGCCGCAAGCCCCTGGGCAAATTCTACGATACCGGTTTTGTCCGAGACGCTGATCAGTGCCCGCCGAACCGGCAAAAGAGAGTTTGTGTTAGCCATGGGAGTCGTTTTCAACCTGGTTAGAAATGAAAAAGAAAAAGGCGGCACCCTCGGGTCCGCCTTATGCAAAGAGGTGTGCTTACAGCAAGCCGTACTGTTTAAGCTTTTTACGCAGTGTGCCGCGGTTCAGTCCCAGCAGTTCAGAGGCTTTGGTCTGGTTGTCACGGGTATAGGTCATGACGGACTCCAGCAGCGGGGCCTCTATCTCTGCCAGCACCATATCGTAAACACCGGTAACATCCTGGCCATCGAGTTGCTGAAAGTAGTTCTGCATCGCCTGCTCTACGCTTTCGCGCAGCCGTTGCCCTTTAGCCGGGGCTTCGTTGGCAGCAGCTTCTGCCAATTGTAGAGTGTTTTCGCTGTGAAGAGTGCTCACGTCTTTTAGGTTACCCAGTGCCATGATGGTCATGCCGCCTTTGAGGCTGCCTGGCGCTCGCAGAAGAAGCGTACAATTGATGTCATTTGCTCCTCTACGGACTCCAGCTCGTTAAATTGTTTGCGGAATTCTTTCCCGCCCGAAAGGGTGGATAGGTACCACCCCACATGCTTGCGCGCTATGCGCACGCCGGAAAACTCGCCATAAAATTCGTACAGCGCCCCGAGGTGATCACGCAGGATTGCTTGTATTTCGTGATCATCCGGAGCCGCCAGCATTTCGCCGCTGGCAAGGTAGTGCTCGATCTCGCGGAAAATCCAGGGGCGTCCCTGTGCCGCCCGGCCGACCATAATGGCGTCTGCGCCGGTCCGATCAAGAACCGCTTTGGCTTTTTGCGGTGAATCGATATCGCCGTTGGCGAAGACCGGTATCGAGATCGCCTGCTTGATGGCGGTGATGCTGTCATATTCGGCATCACCCCGGTAACCGCAGGCGCGGGTCCGTCCGTGAACCGCCAAGGCCTGAATACCCGCCGCTTCAGCAATGCGGGCAATGGTCAACCCGTTACGCTGCTCGGGAGACCAGCCGGTGCGGATTTTTAACGTGACCGGAACATCGACCGCAGCGACTACCGATTCGAGAATCGTCGCGACCAGCTTTTCATCTTTCAGCAGTGCAGACCCTGCGGCCTTGTTGCAGACCTTCTTCGCCGGACAACCCATATTGATGTCGATAATCTGTGCGCCGTTATCAACATTCATGCGGGCAGCATCTGCCAGCATTTTCGGGTCGCCGCCCGCAATTTGTACACTGCGCAGCCCCGTTTCGCCACGATGATCGAGTCTTAAACGCGACTTGCGGCTATTCCAGAGCGAACTGTCCGCCGAGACCATTTCCGAGACAGCCAGACCTGCGCCCAGAGAACGGCATAATTGCCGGAAGGGACGGTCGGTTACGCCTGCCATAGGAGCAAGAATCACCCGGCTGTTAATGTGGTATGGGCCGATGCAGTACACGGGGAACTCGGTTATCAGACTCGATTGTTAAGATTCTGTCGTCATGTCCTTATCGCCGGCCAAGTTGATTGGTCGGTACTGACAGGGTGCGAAGAATGAACGGGTAATAATACCCTCTCAGAGGGGTCTGTAAAAGGGGAAGTTGCCTGCTTATTGTGGAAAAGCCGGAACAAACGAAAGCGTATAGTTCGGGGACAGGGGGCCGGGGTTGATCAGTTCCAGTTGTAATTGGATCGGGCTGTTGCTGGGCATCAGGCCAATAGCCTCCAGGTCGCCGCCCAGATATTCCCGGGGCTGGAATGTCCGTGCCGCGCGGACAACATCATCCAAACCGGTAAAATGGATCTGCAGAGCCGGGAAGGGCTGGGGAAAGGGCGCGCGGTTTTCGATCAGCAGGTCAATAGTCAGGACGTCGCTGTATTGAGCGTGATCACGAACAAGAAGCTGCAGGCTGATAATACTGGGCAGGTCCTGCATCGGTGCCAGCCGACAGTCGAATTGCTGGCACAGGGTGGCATACAACGGGGCGAAATTCGGGTTGCGCGCCAGTTGATTGCGTTCATGCCATAGTACCTGGGCAACCAGCCCTGTGACTGCCGCAATACCGAGCAGCCCCCATAGCCAGCTCGTCGGGGAGCGCCTGGTTTTACGCGTTTTAAGAATCAGCGTTTCCTGAGGCAGTGGTTGGCTCTGCTGCGTTTCCCTGGGTGGCTTGGGTTCCGGTTGCAGGGCTTCCAGCGGGGCTTCAAGGTGCAGGTCTGCACTAAAGACGTCATGGCAATGACCGCAGCGCACCAGCCCCTTGGCTGCTTCGCGTTGTTGAGCGGTAATCTGAAAGCGGCTGTTGCATTTGGGGCAGCAGGTAACCGTAAATGCTCCGCTATTACGCGCTGTTGTTACGCCTGTTACGCCTGTTGCGCCACTCTCTATGGGCAGCGCGGCCGTTTGAGTCTCGGCGCTCCCGGAGTCGGTGACTTGCGTACGGCTGTTGCTTTGCGCGGTGCGCTGGTCGGTATCGTTGCTTGGTTCCATGTCCGCGCTCTCCTTGTTATGCGGCTAGCGCCGAATACCGTCGATGCGAATCCACTCATCTTTAAGGGTGGGAGGATTAAGCTTGAACCAGGGGGCGTAGGCTTCCAGCAGGGCGTCGGTCTGGGTGTGTAACAGGCCTGACAGTGCGATTCGCCCGCCAGGGCGTACCAGTTCTGCGAGCGTCGATGCCAGCTCGGTCAAGGGTCCGGCCAGGATGTTGGCGACCAGCAGATCGGCCGGTTGCTGCGGGATTTTATCCGGATAATCGAGTGTGATGCGCGTCATATCGAGACTGTTGCGTTCGGCGTTGTCCCGCGTGGCTGTCAGCGCCTGCGGGTCTATATCGGTGGCAACCAGTTGCTTGGCGCCCAGTAACAGTGCTGCAATGCCGAGGATGCCGGAGCCACAACCATAGTCGATCACCCGCTCCTGGCTGTCCACAACCTGATCCAGCCATTCCAGGCACAGTGCCGTGGTA
>JBFGYY010000105.1:0-8255 GCA_041587095.1 Motiliproteus sp.
CCGGTGTGCCCAACCGGGTCCTTGGCGACCGGCTGCGGCTGAATCAGATACTGATCAATTTAATTAATAATGCCTTCAAGTTCACCAGTAGCGGTGCGGTAAGCCTGAACGTCTCCTGCCGGGAACGCTCTGCAGACCGTGTAGTTCTGGCGTTCGCGATCTGCGATACGGGCATCGGCATCGACCACAGCAGGATCGATACCCTGTTTAACGCCTTCTCGCAAGCTGATGCCACCACCACCCGCAAATACGGAGGCACCGGTTTAGGTCTGACCATATCCAAGCGGCTGAGTGAATTGATGCACGGCGATATTCAGGTCGTCAGCGAACCTAACCGGGGCTCGACCTTTACCTTAACGGCGACGTTTGAGCTTTCCGGTCTGCCCGAAGAGCATTTCATACCGGCCCTGCCGGCGTCGGTACAGGGCCAGGGCGTACTGCTGGTATGCGATGACGGAGCCCATCAGCAGATGCTGGAAAGCACGCTGCGCGACTGGCAATTGCGACCGACCACCGTTAAGTGTCTCGAACAGGCCCGGGAGATCATGACCTCCCCTGCGAGCCAGCCCGACTACCAGCTGCTGCTGATCGATGCGCCGGAAGGCGTCGCCGCGCCGCTCGAGGACTCCCTGCAGACGCTGTCTCGTCAGGAAAATTTATGGGCGTTGCCGGTGGTTTTTCTGTCACAAGCCGGGCTGAAGGCGGAAACGGCGCGCGAGGTGTTTATTGTCGACCGTCCCGTGAAACGCTCGGAACTGTTTGATGCGGTCTCCGCTGCTCTGGGACAAGAACTGCGGGTGGACAGATTTGACGCGGCCGGACAGAGCCAGCAGGAGCGCCAGCGGATCCAGAAACAGATCGCCGGCGCGCATATTCTGGTGGTCGATGATGTCATTATCAATCAGCAGATCGCCAAGGAGGTTCTCAACCGTGTCGGTATCCGGGTCAGCGTTGCCGATAATGGTCAACAGGCGCTCACACTGTTAGAGCAGCAGACCTTTGATCTGGTGCTGATGGACCTGCAGATGCCGGTTCTGGGGGGGCTGGAAGCCACTCAGCAGATTCGCGGCCGACTGCAGCTTAAGCAGCTACCGGTTGTGGCCATGACCGCCAACGTGATCAAAGGCGTGATCGAAGAGTGCCGGGAGGCCGGTTGCAACGACTATCTCAGTAAACCCCTTGAGATGGATCGGCTCTGGGAGGTGCTGGGGCAATGGATTCCGGCCGCCGACCGACCGCCTTACCAGATGGAGAGCCAGCCGCAGGAATCCGACTGTCCGCAGCAAGCGTTTCCGGAACAGCTGCCCGGAATCGATGTCAGTGTGGCCCTGGAGCGGGTCGGAGGCAATACCGCGCTCTACCGCAGCCTGCTTCAGGACTTCAAGCACCAATATGCCAACGTCCGCGAACAGCTCGAGGCACTGATTGAACAGCCTGACTACGCGGCCATCCGGCGCCTGGCGCATAGTCTCAAAGGCGTTGCCTCCAACCTTGGCATCATGGAGCTGTCCCTGACAGCCAAAGCGATCGAGCATCATGCCAAAGCGTTGTGCGACAGGCCTGACGGGGAATCCGCCCCCTGCGCGCCTGAATTTGAGCACCTGCTGGAAGATCTCAGTCACCACCTGCTGCAGGCCGAACGGAGCATCATGCAAGTGTCTCCGCCAGCGGCGGAGCCGGAATCCGGCGCGGGCCTGTCCCCTGATCCGTCGGCAGGCATCGATTACACCCAGATAAAACCCCGGCTCGACGCTCTGGCCCGGTTGATTGACGATTGTGATGCCGATTCTTTGGACCACTACGACGCGCTGAAGCCGCAACTGACCGGTGCTGAGCTACAGGCCTGTGCCGACCAACTGGAATCCCATCTCAATTGCTTTTCGTTCGATGAGGCGTCCAATGCGCTGTCAGCTCTGCGCCAGCACCTGGAAGCCCGGTAGCGCTGCGTATTATTAAGGAATATGAGTACCATGGATAAACAAAAATTCCGCCCGTCAGTTCTGCTGGTTGACGATGAGCCGATCAACATCAAGGTGATGCGTAATGCCCTCAAGGATGATTACACCACTCTGGTGGCAACGGACGGTGAAAGAGCGCTAAGCATCGTCCGCTCCAACAACCCGCCGGACCTGATCCTGCTGGATATCATGATGCCGGGCGTGGACGGCTACGAAGTGTGCGAGCGCATCAAGCAAGACAAGCAATACGCGAACATTCCCGTTATTTTCGTGACGGCTAAGTCCGCCGAAGAAGAAGAGATCAAAGGTCTGGAGCTGGGCGCCGTCGACTATCTGGCCAAGCCGATCTGCTTCCCCATACTCAAAGCCAAGGTCAAAACTCATATTGAATTGAAGCGGCACCGTGATTTTGTCGAGCTGCTGCTGGATAAGCAATATCAGGAGATGGAGAGCAGAAACAGCCTGCATGAACAGGACCGCATGGAGCAGCAAGCGAGCATCCAGCGTTACATCGAAGAGATTCAGGAGAATCAGCAACGCCTGAAGCTGTCGCTGTGGGGCAGCGGCGACGAGTTCTGGAACTGGAATCTGGAAAGCGGCGAGTTCTCGCGCGAAAACCCCCTGCCGCTACAGATGCCCATCTCAGCGATCCGTCACGATATCGAGGACGTCAAATCCTACGTTCACCCGGAAGATTTTGCCGAAATAAAACAGCGTTTCAACGACCATCTGGCCAACAAAACCGATCACTTCGAAGCGAGCTATCGCGTTAAAGACAGCAACGATCAATGGCACTGGTTGCTGGAGCGGGGCAAGGTCGTCGAACATGACCCGGCGGGCAAGCCGCGCCGACTCTCGGGCACGCTGAAAAACATATCGCATCTCAAGCATACCGAGCAGGAGCTGTTGCTCGCCGCCAAGTCATTCGAGAATATCTCCGATGCGGTGTGGGTATGCGACGAGAACCTGATTGTCGTTAAGATCAATGACGCCTTCACCGATATAACCGGTTATAGCGCACCAGAGGTTGTCGGGCGCCCCCTGGAGCGACCCGTCAGCAAAAGTAACGACATTGCCCTTAGCCCGTATGTGCTTGAAAAGGCGGCTATAGACAGCAGCTGGCAGGGAGAGGTTTGGGGGATCAGAAAAAATGGCTCGCACTTTCCGCAAGAGCTGCAGGTCAGCGTTCTCAAGGACCATCAGGGTAGCGTAACCCATTATATCGGCGCCTTTTCTGATATTACCTATCGCAAGAACTCGGAAGAGAAACTGCGCTATATGGCCAATTATGACAGCCTGACCGGTTTGCCAAACCGGACGCTGTTCATGGATCGCATCAAACACGGCCTGGAGGTCGCGCGGCGCAACGGTCACCTGATGGCGATCTTGTTTCTCGACCTCGATAAATTCAAGGTCGTTAACGACTCTCTGGGACACGCCTCAGGCGACATTCTGCTGAAGGAGGTCTCCTCCCGCCTTTCTGACTGTATTCGCGATTGCGATACAGCGGCGCGGCTTGGTGGCGACGAATTCACCCTGCTGCTGGAAAAGATCAACAATGCCGACGAGATCAGCCAGGTTACCAATCGCATTTTGGAAGCCCTCGCAGAACCCATCAATCTCGTGGGGCATTCATTCAGGGTATCGGCCAGTATCGGCGTCGCGATCTACCCTGACCATGGAAACGATTTTAAAGACCTGCTGCGCTTTGCTGATATCGCAATGTATCAGGCCAAGAGCAACGGCAGAAATAATGCCCAGATCTATACGGCAGAAATGAATAAAAACACCCTGTTTCGTACCGAACTGGAGCGCGGACTTCGGGATATGGTCGAAAACGATGAATTACTGCTGCATTACCAACCCAAAGTCTGTCTGAGCAGCGGCGTCATACAAGGCATGGAGGTGCTGGTTCGCTGGCAGCATCCGAAACACGGCCTGATCTCGCCGGACATATTTATACCACTGGCCGAAGAGAGCGGTCATATCGTCCGGATCGGCGAGGCGATTATCCGCAAGGCCTGCATCGAAGCAAAACCCTGGTGGAGCAGAGGCTTGGTCTGCGGCCGTTTGGCCATCAACCTTTCCGCCATACAGTTTATCGATGAGAACCTGCCGGAACGAATCGATGCGATTATTGAGGAAAGCGGCTTTCCGATCGACTCGCTGGAGTTCGAGATTACTGAAAGCACCGTGATGGGCGATCACGTGCAGGCCATCGAGCATATGAAAAAGCTGCAGGACCGGGGCATCCACCTTTCGATCGATGACTTCGGCACCGGCTACTCTTCTCTCAGCTACCTGAAAGGGTTCCCCGTCAATACACTGAAGATCGACCGCAGTTTCGTCAAGGATATCCAAGCCAGCCATAGGGATAAGGGCATCGTCGCTTCGATCATCAGCCTCGCACACCACTTGAACCTTAAAGTGATTGCCGAAGTGGTCGAGAACATCGAGCAGCAGCAATTACTCACGGATCTGAACTGCCAGGAGATGCAGGGGTTTCTGTTTAGCAAACCACTGCCGGGCAGGGAACTGGAAGCGCTATTACTGACTCACGCGCGCAAGCGGGCCTGACGGTATTCGACGCGCTTATCCAACACACATCCAACACAGGAACAGGCAGGTGCGCTTTCCCGGCGCCAGCAACACACAGGCAACGGGCATTACGGCAAGTTTATGCGGTCCGGGCTTTGGACCATTGGAAGGTGGTGGTCAATCATATATAGAGGCCAGCGCTTATCCGGGCGGCGGTTCGCTTACCTCGGGTATGGCCTGCTCCTTTGGAAGCCATATCCGAAAACGGGAGCCTTTGCCGGGCTGGCTGTCGACTTCGATCTCGCCGTGGTGCTTCTTGATGATACCGAAGGAGACCGACAAACCGAGCCCTGTGCCTTTACCCACCGGTTTAGTGGTGAAAAAGGGCTCGAAAAGCCGCGACAGATTATCGGGGGAGATTCCGGCGCCGGTATCACTGATATCGATCCAGACCCGCTCCCCTTCGACACCGCTGGCAATACGAATAACCCCCCGGCCTTCGATGGCATGGGCCGCATTGACCAATAGATTCATAAATACCTGGTTGATCTGTGCCGGCATGCAGCGCACCTGTGGCAGGTTGCCGTACGCCTTTTGAATATCGGCTTTGTATTTCAACTCGTTATTCACAACGTTCAGCGTACTGTCCAGCCCCTGGTGCAGGTCACTCAGCACCCATTCGCCCTTGTCGACGTGCGAGAAGTCTTTCAGGTTCTGGATGATCTGCATGACCCGCACCACGCCCTCTTTGGACTCTTCCAGCAGGTCACTGATGTCATCTTTCAGAAAGTCATAGCTGATGGCATCCTTGGCTTTCTTGCTGGCTAACATGCGCTGCGAGCCATCATTTTCGAGCATCAGCCCGTCATAGACCTCGATCAGTGATTTCATATCCTCAGCGTAGCCGGCCAGGGAAACCAGGTTCGAGTTGACGTAACCCACGGGGTTGTTGATCTCGTGCGCCACCCCCGCGGCCAACTGGCCGATGGAGGCCATCTTTTCAGACTGCAATAGCTGCTGTGTGGCTTCGTTGAGTTTCTTACTGGTCTCCTGTTGCTCCTGACTTTTTTGCTGCAGGGCGACTTCAGCCTGCTTGCGTGCGGAGATGTCACTGGTGATGCTGACAAAATGCCTGATTTCATCATTTTTATCCCGCACCGGGGCCAGAAGCGTTTCGGACCAATAGGTGCTCCCCCGCTTGGTCTGGTTTTCTACCGCATCCGACCAGGTGCTCTCAGGGGTCTCACTATCGAGCAACACCTTGATTCGCTGCTTAATGGGCATCGTCTTGTAGAGATGGTTATCGTAAGCGTACTGGGCTTCTGCCCGGGAAAAGCCGGTTATCAACTCAAATGCCGGGTTGGTGTACAGCACCTCTCCGGCGCTGGTGAAGATCGTAATGGACGCAGGGCTCTGTTCGGCCGCCCGCTGCAAATTCAGATTGCTCTCGCTGAGCAGCTTATTGGCGCCGTTCAGCTCGGCCAAAGTCCAACGCAGTTTTTCCTGCATACCCGACAGGGCATGCGAGAGCAGCTCCAGTTCATTCAACCCCTGTTTCGGCTCGTTTGGTTGATCCGGTAACGCGTCCAATGGCAGCTCTCTGACCGTGCTGACCATGGTTGCCAGCGGCCGGCTCAACAGGCGCTGACCGAAGACAATAAAGATGCACCACAGCGCCAGTGTTTTAAATAACGCCGCCAACACAATCGAGATCATGTCTGCTTCGATCTGCGACCATATCGCGCGCTGATCGGAATAGAAGGCGACCCAGCCGATAGGCTCCTGTGACAAGCCGTTGGGATCGTAAAGAGGAAACTCGTACCAGAACAGATCCGATCCGGTCGGAATCTGCGGGCCGGTCACGCTCAAGCCAAACTCCATCACCGGCCAGGCCAGCTCTCTCTTCGCGACGGTGCCGCTCTGAGCGATGAGCTGATCCTCCCCGGAGCGGACACTGACACCGATAATAGTGTCGTTTTTAATTAATTCAGGCAGGATGCTCCCCAGATTATCCATATCCATATGCCAAACGGCGTTGGCCAGGCTTGAATTAACGAAGGGCTCGTGGTTTTGCATATCGGCACGAATATCCTCTTCCGCACTGCTGTATTCAAGCCAGATCTGATAGCCGGTCACCAGCAAAGCCACAATGCAGTACACGCCAAAGACCTGCTTTAGGAGCTTGACGCCGATAGAATTGCGGATAGTTACGTTATTGAGGCCCATCTGTGACTTCCTTCTTGATGCCTGACCCTGTTTACCGAACGACACCGGGGTAGTTGATATCCATCTGCTCGACGAGCTGTTTCAGGTCGCGCCGGTCTCCGGGAAACATCAGGAAACGCTCGTAGGGCCCCTGCTCAACAGGCGCCGTGCGAAATGCGTCGGCCTTCCCTCTGAGCTGCGGATCCTGACCGATCAGGTAGCGGATAGCGGACTCCGGCAGCAGGGTGGCGTCGATTCTGCCCTTCAGCAGTTTGATCAGATTATCACGCTCGTGGTTACCGTCGATCCTTCTGATCAGGCCGGCGTCGACCCGGGTATCGATATCCACGTACCTGTGCCCCCGCATGCCGCCAAACAACCGGCCGTCCAGGGAGGCTGCACGTCGATAGGTGAAGTTGTCGGCGCTGCGTGTAATGACCACGTTGATGTCGGTAAACAGTTTTGACCAGAGGTAGGGATCCTGTTGCCCCTTGATAAAACCCCATTTCGGATTGACCCAGGGCACCAGCCAGCCATTCGAACAGGACTCGTCAGGACAACGCCCTTTAATCCAATCCTGGATGTAGGCGTTCAGACGCCCCCGTGGCAACACAACCACCTCGAACCGGTAACGCCCTGCCCCCGCCTGGTTCAGCTTGTGCGCCAGATCGTACGTCATCCCCGCCCGATCTCCGGTGATAAAGGGGGGGTGGTTGTGGTACGTATAAATATTAATTTTTTCGGCCGGCACTGCGGCCGCCCAACTCGTCAACAGCAATGCTCCGAGGATAGTGACGATGCGTGCGATCATGGCCGGGCACCAATGTCAGCGATATCGTATCGATGTAAAAGCTGCTGGTAACGACCGCTCTTCTTCAGTTGTTCCAGCCCCCTGTCGTAGCTATCCCTGAGCGCCGGATCGTGGAAAAACAGGTGTTGTATCGCGGGGGGGAAGGCGAAATGGTAAGTCAGATCGTGGACCTCGCCGCTGCTGTCGCGGACGACCTGTTGCAGGTATTCGAAGATGCGCCGGTCAGCAATGGCGACATCGGCCAACCCTCGATAGAGCGCCAATACCTGCGAGGTCTGAACAGGTATCTCCTTGTAGGCCGGGCTCTGACTGACCGCCTTGGCGTAGGCCTCCCCCAGAACCTTTGAGGCCGGAAAGAATGCGACCACACGATAGCGGCCAAGGTCTTCTATGCTCAGAGGAGGTGCAGGCAGCCCCTTGAGCGTGATGGCGTAGTCATCAAGGCGGTAAACTTCCCTTGAGCGGTAGGCGGTAATTCCCATGGCCTGAACGGTATCGTAATCTCCGTGCATTATCAGTGCGTCCACCTGATGCAGCTTGAAATTATTGTCCAAGCCTTTGCCGGCCAGATACTTCATGCGAACGCGATGACCTTCGACCGCCAGGGCCTCGCGAATCACATCAACAGCCAACCCCGTATCCGCTGACTTCTCAATATAAGGAGCCGGTATAGAGGCGCTCGCGCCCACCACCACCGTTCGGGCGGTCCCGATCCCGGGCAAGGAAAGCAACAACGCGAACAC
>JBFGYY010000106.1:0-8233 GCA_041587095.1 Motiliproteus sp.
GTGCCGCGGTGGCGCCGGGGCGTTTGCGGAGTTCACCGCCCCGCCACTTCCGTTCCTTCGCCCGGGCCAGCGCGGGGCGGGCGAGCATCCGGTCCGCGTAGGATTCCAGGCTGTCGAATCCGAGGGCCAGGTCGACGTAACGGGCCCAGCTCAGGGTGTGGGCGATGAGGACGTCCGCCGTGGTGAGCGCGTCGCCGGTATTGGGCGATGGGCGATGGCGAAATCATCCGTAGTATTTCCCGCAGTCGATGCGCTCTTCTCTCCGATGCGCCGGCAGAGCGACCAGCACCCCCAAACCACCCAATTTAGCACGCTCAAAACAGATCCTGCCTCCATACTGCAGAACGATATCATTGACAATTCCCAGTCCAAGGCCGTGGCCGCTCACACTCTCGTCCAACCGAATCCCCCTGTGGATAATTTTCTCCAGCTGCTCATCGTCACACCCCTGACCATCATCAACGATCTGTAGGTGAAGATGCTCATTGATAACACAGACCTCAATCGTAACGGTGCTTGTACACCACTTGGCTGCGTTATCCATCAGGTTGCCCATCAGCTCCATAAAGTCGGAGCGATCGCCTGGAAATCTGCTATCCGGGTGGACCGACAGATCAAAATGAAGCGATTTGTCCCGATGGATCATTGTCATCGTCTCGGCGATATTGCCAAGCGTCTGCTCTATTGAAAATTCCGTGGCGTGAAAGTTACTGCCTAAAATCCGTGCCCGGCGTAGTTCCCGCTCAATCAACCGATCAAGCTGGCAGGCTTGTTCAATGATGGTATCGCGCACCTCCTGAGGTAATGCTAGATCCTGCCGCGCGGACAGTTGCTGCAGCACCGCAATCGGGGTCTTCATGGCATGGGACAGGTTACCCATCGCATGGTGAGTACGCTGGGTCCGATTCAACATGGTCTCCATCAACTGGTTGATCGCGTCAATCAATGGTGCTGTTTCCACTATCACCGGCGACGATAACCGTTTGCTCTCGCCCTGATTCAAAGACAGCACTTCTCTACGCGTGGCTTCAATACGCGAAAATGCTCGCCGCAATGCTGCCCGCTGCAAACCAATTAAGATGATCACTGCAAGACCCGAAGACAGCGCTAACTTGATATGGCTGTTTTTAACAAGGTCCAAGACCCCAGTGACCTCCTTGATAGCAACAACCTCGATGACGGGCAGATCGGCCAGAGCTGGGAAATGCACGCGATTGACCAGCAAGGTTCGCCCTGTGTCTGTAAGTGGGTATTCGAAACTGTGACTTCGGTCATTTGGCTCGCGCTCAAACCAGTCTTTAGCCGGTAAATGAAACTGCTCGGCAAACATGGAGTGCCAGATTTCACCGTCATATCGAACCAGGTAGGCGTGCCCCGGGGTGTGCTGTTGGTGGCGCAACGCTAGGGTCTTGGCTGTGTCACGGTCCGGCGTATTTCTCAGCAGTTGATGGAGGTGCTCGGCCTCTTCAGCTAAGGTGCGGACCTGAACGTCAAGCAAGGTACTGCGCGCCCACCAGGTATCCAGACTCCAGATCAGAATCAGTAGCAGCGAGGTCAACCAGAAAAGCTGCCGTGTCAGTAATCTCTCGATGGAGATCACAGCAGCCCCCTGAAGATATAACCTTGCATCCGTTTGGTCTGGAACACCTGTTTCCCCAGTTTCATCCGCAAGCGACGGATATAGGCCTCGACGACATTACTCTCTCGCTCACAACCGAATTGATACAACGTATCCAGAATCTGCTGCCGACTTCGTAGCCGCCCTGTGTTACGCATAAAATACTCCAATAATCGAAACTCTGTGCCGGTCAGCTCCACCGTCTCTCCCGCGGGGGGGATGATCGCATGCTGGTTTTCCTCATCCAGACGAATGCCTGCAACCTCAGTATCCGCCCCCCGATGGGGCTGACTACGACGTAGCAGAGCCTGCAAGCGAACCTCCAGCTCCGCAAAATGAAATGGCTTACAAAGGTAATCATCGGCACCAGCGTTAAACCCTTCGACCCGCTCCTCCCAACCGTTGCGCGCAGTCAGGATCAACACCAACGTGTTTTTATGCTGCTGGCGCCACTGCCGCAGCACCTCCAGCCCCCCCTTATCAGGTAGCCCCAAATCCAGAATCACCAGATCATAAGCTACTTCGCCAGCCATATATTCGGCATCGGCGCCAGTGACAACCCAGTCCACCAGATGCTTTTTTTCCCGCAGGTTGACCTGCAGGTGGTGACCGAGGATGTTGTCATCTTCGACCAGTAAAATACGCATCGCGTCTCCTCTTTACGCTTCGATAACATCCTTTTCAACGGCAAAAAGGAGGCCCAGGGCCCCCTTACTTGTTGGTGCTTATATGAACTATTCCTGAGCCCTGTACTTGCTATTTGAGAAGATCTCATACAACACGGGAATCACAAACAGCGTCAGCAGAGTGGCCGATATCAGCCCCCCGACCACCACGGTCGCCAGCGGCTTTTGAATCTCCGAGCCAATATCGGCCGACAACAGAATAGGGATCAAACCAAGAGCTGATGTCAACGCCGTCATCAGCACTGGGCGGAGTCGGGAACAAGCGCCCTCCATGATGGCCTGCGCCATGGGACTGCCTTCTTCCAGCCGCACGTTGATACTTTCCACCATCACCACACCATTCAGCACTGCCACGCCAAAGAGGGTGATAAAACCCACCGAACTAGGTACGGACAAATACTGACCCGTGATGTACAGCGCCAGCACGCCACCAATCAACGCCAGCGGCAGATTCAATAACACCAGTGCCGCCTGGCCAAGCGACCGAAAGGCAAAGTAAAGCAGCAACCCGATAAGGCCGATCGACAGAGGAACCACCACCATCAATCGTGCCTGGGCGCGCTGTTGATTTTCAAACTGCCCGCCGATGGTGACTGTATAACCGGTCGGAAGTTCCACCCGTTCATCGATGGCGGCGTAGATATCGGAAACCACACTGCCCATATCGCGTCCTTCCACATTGGCCTGCACCACCACCCGCCGTTGTACGTCATCGCGGCGTATCTGTGGCGGACCGGACTCGATAGCCACCTGCGCCACATCCCCTAGGCGCACCCAGGCGCCGTTGCTGGACTGCAGTCGCAGCTCACGCAAGGCGCTAAGGTTGTCGCGCTGAGCTTGATCCAAGCGCACATAGATATCGTAACGCTCGTTACCGTTGATCACCTGCCCGGCCGAAAGGCCACCGACCCCGTTCTCCACCAGGTCGATGATGTCACCGATGGCCAAGCCGTAACGAAATAGAGCCTCCCGTTTAGGCCGGATCACAAGCTGGGCTTCGCCCTCCACCTGCTCCATGGCCACGCCGGTGGTGCCGGATACCTGCTTGACCACCTGCTCGATTTCCTTGCCTTTTTTGGCCAGGATGTCGAGGTCGGCGCCGAACAGTTTGATAGCCAACTGTGCCTTGACCCCGGACAACAGCTCATCGACCCGAGTGGCGATGGGTTGTGAGAAGTTGAACAACAGCCCCGGATGCTGCTCCAGCCGCTGCTGGAACGCGTGTTGCAGAGCCTTGCGATTGCTGGCGGTGGTCCATTGCGGTTGTGGCTTTAGCCCGACATAGATCTCAATATTGGACACGGGCTCTGGATCGCCCCCCAGCTCCGCTCGACCTATCCGGCTGAGCGCATAGGTAACTTCAGGAAACGTCAGCAATTCGCGTTCCAACTTTGGGGCAACGGCCAGAGCCGTGTCCAGATTGGCCGACGGTGCCAGGGTGACCCGCACATTGAGGGTTCCCTCTTCGAGTTCGGGCACAAACTCGGTACCCAGTTGCGGCAGTAGCGACAAAGTTGCCGCCACTGCGGCCAACGCCGCGATCACCACCAACTTGCGAAAGCGCACTGCCAATCCCAGAAACAAGCGATAACCGCCATCCAGCACCTTGAGGATCGGGTTATGCTTCTCTTTGATACCGGAACGAAACAGGTAGCTAGCCAGCGCCGGGACCACCACCAGCGCCACCAGGAGAGCGGCCAGCATGGCGATAATGATGGTGGTCGCCATCGGTTGGAATAGCTTGCCCTCCACCCCTTCGAGACTAAACAGGGGCGCGAACACCACTACGATAATCATCACTGCGAAAAATACCGGCCGAGCCACTTCCCGCGCCGCCATTTTTATTCGCAGAGCGATGCCATGGTTGTCACGGCTGGCATCGAACGCATCAATACTGCCTGGCGCGGTGTGGCCTTCATGCCGCTGATCCGGATGGGTCAGATGTTTGAAGATATTTTCCATCATCACCACTGCGCCATCTACCATCATACCGATGGCGATGGCCAGGCCTCCCAGGGACATGAGGTTAGCGGACAGTCCGTAGTAAGCCATCACCGCCAGCGCCAGACCAACCGAGAGCGGTATAGAAATCAGCACCAGCACCGTGGCGCGCAGATTAAGCAGGAATAGCGCCAGGATGATCACAATAAACACAAACGCCTGCAGCAGCGCGGTCACCACCGTATCCACTGCCTTGTTAACCAGGTCCGATTGATCATAGAAAGGTTCAAAGGTGACCCCGTCAGGCAGCGCCCGGTTGATCAATTCGATACGCGCCTTAATTCCGCCGATGGTGGCGTTGGTGTTGCTGCCCATCCGCTTAAGCACGATTCCTGTCACCACTTCACCCAGACTTTCAACCTGACCGTCCTCGGTGCGGCGGCTCAGGGATACCGCGCCCTGACGAATCTCGGCGCCAAACTCAACCCGGGCGATATCTCCGACCCGCACCAAGGCACTGTCCTGCTCAACCAGTGGGATGGCCCGGATATCGGCCAATCCGTCGCTGCCACTACGTAACCAACCCACACCCCGCACCACCAGCTGCTCGTTGCCCCGGTCCAGGTACCAACCGCCCGCATTACGGTTATTGGCTTCGATGGCCGCGATCACATCGACCACTCCGAGGTCATAGGCCAGCAGCTTATCGGAGTCGATATTGACCTGATACTGGCGAACGTCGCCACCGAAAGAGAGGACTTCCGTGACACCATCGACCGGCATCAGCAATAGCTTAACCACCCAATCATTCAGACTGCGCAGCTGCATGACGCCGATATCGGTGCCCGGAGATACCTGCAGCAGATATTGAAAGATTTGCCCCAATCCCGACGTGTTGGGACCGATCTCCGGTGTTCCGACGCCGGCGGGAATCATCTCCCGGGCGGCCTGCAGCCGTTCAAATACCAATTGACGGGCAAAATAAATATCGGTGCCCTCCTGGAACACCACGGTAACACCGGACAATCCGGTCTTGGAGATCGAACGAACCTCCTCAACATCGGGCAGGGCATACATGACCGACTCGATGGGGAAGGTGATCAGCTGTTCGACCTCTTCGGCCGCTAGCCCCGGCGCTTCGGTGTTAACCGATACCTGCACATTCGTCACATCGGGAAAGGCATCCAGGTTCAATCTGGGGATAAAAAAAGCTGCGGCGGCGATGGCCGCCAGCAGTAACAGGGTCACCATCAAGCGACTCGTGACCGCCCAGTCAACAATACGGTTTAGCATAGGTTGGTCTCCAACTTAGTGGCCATGAATATCGAAACCACTCTTGGCCTGCTCTGAAGCCAGAAAGAACGCCCCCTCGACAACGATCCGGGTCCCGGGCTCCAGACCGCTGATCGCGCGGCTATCGGGAAGATCGCGCAGCACCTCGACCTCCTGTTGCCGGTACATCCCGCTACTCACCTCGTAAAAAACCGCCCAATCCCCATCTTCTGTACGGGTCAATGCCTGCTCAGCCACGACCAGCGCCAACTCGGTGTCTCCCTGCTCCAGCTCCACGGTAGCAAACAGACCCGGATGCAGACTGTGGTCGCTGTTGTTGATAGCGATCCTGATCATTCGGGTCCGGGTGTTTTCATTGATGCTGTGGGAACGTTGGATGATACGACCGTCCAGGCTACGGTTGCCGATAACAACTCTGGCGCGGGGGGCGACGCCATCGTCGATACGGGTCTCCGGGGGTAATAACGCTTCGACCCAGATATCACTCTCGTCCACCAGGGTAAACAATGCCTGTCCCGCAGACACCTGGGCCCCCAGCAGGAAGTTGTCGCTCTGAATCACACCGGCATGAGGGGCATTAAGGACAAACTGCCCCAGAGGCCGAGATGAGGTCGAGCGCGCCAGGCTCTCGATATCGGACGCGCTGAGTCCGTAAGCCTGCAGCTGTGCCACCGCATGCAGGTAATTCGCCTGAGCAGCCCCATAGCGCTTGCGGCCTGACGCCTGCTCGCCCAGTTCTTTTACCAGTTGCCACTCACGAAATGCCGTTTGCAGGCCGGCCTGAGCGGTGACCAGGGTATCGCTGAACAGCGTCACCAGTGCCTTACCCTGGCTGACATGGTCCCCCAACACGGCGTGGCGCTTAAGAATCCGCGCATCGGTCAGCGATGCGACAACAGAGGTTCCGTAACGATTTGCCACTACCTCACCCGGTGCACGAATCAAGACGCGCAGTGGCCGGGGCTGCAAAGCCACGGTGTTCAGGCCAATCATTTGCTGCTGCGCAGAACTCAGGCGGATAACGCCTGCCTCCTCGCCGCCCTCGTCATGCTCATCACCAAGACCGTCCTTTTCGTCATCATTATCGTGGGGGGCGGAGTGAGCCGCGGCCTCCTCGCCATCCTTGTCATGCAGATCACCATGAACGTCCTCTTCGTCATTATCATCGTGGGGGGCGGTGTGATACGCGGACATGACCTTGGTCAGGGCAGGGCGTGGCAATACCGATTCGCCGCCACCGGGATGTTCGTGACCCTGTTCATGCTGCTCTTGCATGGCGTGAATCGATGGTGCAACGGTGTTCAACGCCAAGCCGATGGCCAGGGTCATGGGAAGCAGGGGGTGCTGGGACATAGCAGTCTCCTCTAGCAAGGGAAAAGGGTTAATCCTGAAGCCAGGCTTGTAACTGGTTGTTGGACTCAAGCCAGTCGATCGTGGTCTGGTAAAACTGACTTTCGAGCTGGATGGCAGCGGCCTGTGCGTCGGTCTGCTGATGCAGGTTTTGGAGGTATTCACTGGTGGTGATCTCTCCTAGCTGCCAGATACGCTGAAGCAGACCGTTATACGACGCCAGCTGATCAGCCCCGCCTTCCCGCCAATCCCGTCGGCCCTGGTTGAGCACCTGAAGCTTATTCCAGAGCCCTTTCAAACGACTTTCGCCGCTAATCCAGGCATCCGCCAGAGCCTGTTCGGCACCTTGGCGGCGATGCTGAGCCGCTCGTTCTTCAGCGCGATAGTTGTTGTGTATATTCAGCGGCATTGAAAATGTCAGGGCGACTAGGTTATCGTCGCCATCCCGACCGAGCCCCAAGCTCAGGGTGGGGTTGGCCTTGCTCTTAAGCTGCGCCATAGCCAGATCGCCCTGGGCAATGGCGCCGGTCACTTGAGCGATCTTAACCTCCAGCATCTGTAACGAAAGGCCCCGAAAATCGGGATGGCTATCCAACGCTAACGCGGGCAATGACGGTAATGGCGCCAAGGGTCTCTGGCCCAGAAGGTTCATCACGGTGGAATCGGCGTCTCCTCGCCGGTTAATTGCCTGTATCTGAGTTAATCGGGATTTGGCCCGAGACAGACGGACCAGCTCCAAGTCAGCTTTTCCCAGATCCCCGGCCTGAAAACGCTTGGTTGCCTCGACCACCAACTCTTCCATTAGCCGATGGCTGCGCTGTACCAGCGCCAGCTGCTGTTCACTGAACCGGCGTTCACTAAGCGCCTTAACCGTCTCAGCCATCAAGCTGTTGTTACTTTGCTGACTACGTAATTGTTGTAGCTTGTGCTGGGTGGCGGCAACGCGGGATTTCGCGTTCCGCTTCTCGAAAATATCCAACGTCTGGCTGATCGCAACCTGATAGCTGGGATCATTGCTGTTCTCATAACTCAGCGAGAGCTCCGGGTTGAACAGTGGCTGCTTGGCTGCATCGCGGTCAGCTGCAGCGGCGAGCATATTCTGATCATTTTCAATCCAGCGAGGATGGGCACTCAGTCGCGACAACAGGGACGTGTCCGGGATAGGTTCAACGGCCAGTGCAGCTGCAGGGCCAGCCAGACTGAGTGCCGTCAGTCCGGAAAACAAAAGGTTTTTCATCAATAGCTCTCCTGCGCATTGGCGCTCAAGTGGCGGCGCTACTGTAACTGGGCTAAATGATTCAAAAATGAAAAACTGCTAAATCATTCGAACGAGCGATAAAACAGA
>JBFGYY010000107.1:0-8229 GCA_041587095.1 Motiliproteus sp.
ATCTCTGGCCTCGAACGGGTGGACGTGATCTACCGGCGCATCGATGATCTGTTTCTGGATCCGGAAATCTTTGACAAGAACTCAGTGCTCGGTGTGCCTGGTCTGATGCGCGCCTGGCAGGCAGGAAATGTCGCGCTGGCCAACGCACCGGGTGCCGGAGTTGCAGATGACAAGGTGGTGTACGCCTACGTCCCTGACATCATTCGTTACTACCTGAATGAAGAGCCGCTGATTTCCAATGTCGAGACCTATCTTTGCGATGACCCCGAACAGCGTCAGTATGTGCTGGAGCACCTCGATGAACTGGTGGTCAAGCCCGCCAATGAATCCGGCGGCTATGGCATGTTGATCGGTCCTCATTCGACCAAAAAGGAGCAGGCGCAGTTTGCCAAGCTGATTAAAGCCAGCCCGCGCAACTATATTGCCCAGCCGACACTGGCGCTTTCTACGGCGCCGACGTTGGTGGGAAAAGGCCTGGTGGAACCGCGCCATCTGGACCTGCGGCCATTTATTCTGCAGGGCAAGCGCAGTTATGTGACCACCGGCGGGTTGACACGGGTCGCCCTGCGCAAGGGGTCGCTGGTGGTCAATTCCTCTCAGGGTGGTGGCAGCAAAGATACCTGGATTGTTAACGGAGGGGCTGCTGATGCTGTCTAAAATTGCCGAAAGGCTTTACTGGACCGCGCGCTATCTGGAGCGCGTAGAAAATACGGCACGGCTGGTCAGCGTCTACGATAGCCTGATCTTTGACCTGCCCGATGAAGTGGACATCAGCTGGTACAACCTCGTCACGCTCAACAGTGCTGAAGCCGTGTTTGCCGAGCGCTATCGCAACCGCGATGAGCGCAATGTGGTGAAATTTCTGCTATCGGACGACACGAATTTTTCTTCCATGCTCTCTGCGCTGAAAATGGTGCGGGAAAATGTCAGGACGACGCGTGACGTACTGCCGCAGGAAAGCTGGGAAATGGTCAATGAGCTGTATATTTTTGCCAACGAGAATATTCAGCAAGGCATCAATCGCAGCGCGCGGCACGAATTTCTGAATGAAATGGTCAAGGGCTGTCAGCAGGTTAACGGCCTGATAATGGGGACCATGAGCCGCGACGCGTGCTGGCAGTTTCTGCGATTAGGGCGCAACCTCGAACGCGCCGATATGGCTACCCGGTTGCTGGATGCCGGCGCGGCGGCCCAGATTGAGGGCGAGCTGGAAACCCGCATGCGTATCAGCCAGATCATCTGGGGCAATGTGCTGCGCTCCAGTTCGGCAGAACTCAGTTACCGGCGCACCATGCGCAGCGCGGTCAATCAACACGATGTTGCGACCTTTCTGTTGGAAGATCCGCACTTCCCCAGAAGCCTGACCTCCTGTCTGACGCACATGCTCAGTGCGCTCAAAGAGTTGCCGAATAACAAAGCAGCCAAAGCGGCGCTGCAAATGGCCTTGGATGATCGTTTCGAAGCCGTTGACGGAAACCGTTTCGGTGCTGAATTTCGTGAGTACCTGAATCAGCAGCAACTTAATTTGAACGCCCTGCACCAGGCGTTTAACGACGCCTGGTTTTCTGTCGTTCAGCGAGGCTCCGTATGACCATACGTACCGCCATTCACCACGTGACAGACTATAAGTTTGATCGCCTGGTTTCGTTGTCACCCCATGTCTTGCGTCTGCGCCCGGCGGCTCACTGCCGGACCCCGATACAGGGCTATTCGTTGAAAATAACCCCGGAAAATCACTTCATAAACTGGCAGCAGGATCCGTACGGTAATTTTCTGGCCCGCTTGGTCTTCCCCGAAAAGACCAAGCATCTGCGTATTGAAGTGGAAGTGATCGCCGATATGACGGTGATCAATCCGTTTGATTTTTTTGTGGAGGAGTCTGCCGAATCCTTTCCCTTCAGCTATGACAAGACCTTGCTGAAAGAGCTGCAGCCCTATCTCGAAATTGTTGATGATGGCCCGTTGATCAAGGCCTGGGTTAAATCAGTACCCAGAGAGCGGATGCCGATCAATGACTTTCTGGTATTCCTGAATCAGCGCATGGAAAAGGATATTGGCTACAACATCCGCATGGAGCCGGGTGTACAGACCAGTGATGAGACGCTGACGCTGAAGAAAGGCTCGTGCCGCGATACCGGCTGGCTACTGGTGCAGGTGCTTCGGCATCTCGGGCTGGCCGCTCGGTTCACGTCCGGGTACCTGGTCCAGCTGACATCAGACATCAAATCGATCGACGGGCCTTCGGGGCCGGAACAGGATTTTACCGATCTGCACGCCTGGTGTGAGGTGTATATACCGGGCGCCGGCTGGATAGGCATGGACCCGACCTCGGGTCTGTTTGCCAGCGAAGGGCATATTCCACTCGCTTGTACCCCTTCGCCGGGATCCGCGGCACCGATCAGCGGTGGTATGGATAAGTGCGAAGTAACCTTTGACTTCAGCAATGAGGTTGTGCGGATACACGAAGACCCGCGGGTTACCAAGCCTTACAGTGACGAGCAGTGGCGTTGCATCGACGCGCTTGGCAAGGCCGTCGATAAGCAGTTAGACGACCTGGATGTTCGTCTGACCCAGGGCGGCGAACCGACCTTTGTGTCCATCGACGATATGGACTCCGACCAGTGGAACACGGCCGCATTGGGCGACGATAAGCTGAGCCTTTCGAAAAACCTGCTGTTACGCCTGCGAGATAAATTCGCCCCGGACGGATTCTTGCATTACGGCCAGGGCAAATGGTACCCGGGCGAGGAGCTGCCACGCTGGGCGCTGGGTTGCTTCTGGCGCACCGATGGTCAGCCGTTGTGGCGCAATAAGGATCTGCTGGCGCGTGTGGATAAAGGCTACGACGTGACGGTAAAAGAGGCAGAAGCCTTTGCCCGTTGTCTGATAAAACGGGCCGGACTCCCCGAGCGCTATCTGGTACCTGCTTATGAGGACATGCTCTATTACCTCTGGCAGGAACAGTCGCTCCCCGAAAATGTCGATCCGCGCAAGGTCGACCTTAAGGATGATCTGGAGCGCAAAAAGCTGGCGAAGGTGCTGAATCAGGGGCTGGGCGACCCCATCGGCTATTGCCTGCCGCTGGGCTGGAATTACGCGACACAACACTGGCGCTCAAGCCCCTGGCCACTGCGCCGCGATACGCTGTCGCTGATCCCCGGGGATTCTCCGATGGGCTTCCGCTTGCCACTCGATTCCCTGCCTCAGGTTGCAGAGGATGAACGGGATGATCCGCAGCCCCGGGATCCGTTTGAAAGCACGGAACCTCTTGCTGAGGCGGGTAAAAATGCAGCGCAGGCGCGTTGCGAAGGTCGTGAAGCGGAGAAGGCGCGGGTCAGTGTCGATGTGGTCAGGACCACGCTGTGCTTTGAGCCCCGCCACGGGCGCCTGTACCTGTTTATGCCGCCTATGGAGCACCTTGAACACTACGTTGCCCTCATCGAATTGATAGAAGACACCGCCGCGGAACTGGCGTTGCCGGTGGTGATTGAGGGTTACGAGCCGCCCAGAGACGCACGAATCAGCTGCTTTAAAGTGACGCCGGACCCCGGTGTTATCGAGGTGAATATTCACCCGGCCACCGATTGGCAGGCGCTGGTCAGCAACACCGAAACGCTCTACGAAGAGGCGCGGCAGGCGCGGCTCTGTGCCGAAAAATTTATGCTCGATGGCCGGCATACCGGTACCGGCGGCGGGAACCATATGACACTGGGTGCCAGCAACCCGGTGGACAGTCCTTTCCTGCGCCGCCCCGACTTGCTGCGCAGTCTGGTTACTTACTGGCAGCATCATCCCGGACTCTCTTATCTGTTTTCGGGCATGTTTATCGGCCCGACCAGCCAGTCACCGCGCGTAGATGAAGGCCGGGACGAGATGCTGTACGAACTCGAAGTCGCGTTTTCTCAGATGCCCGAAGGTGAGGTGGTCGAGCCCTGGCTGGTGGACCGGCTGATGCGTAATTTGCTGGTGGATATTACCGGCAACACGCACCGCTCGGAGTTCTGTATCGATAAGCTTTATGCACCCGGTTCGGCAACGGGTCGCCAGGGGCTTCTGGAATTTCGCGGGTTTGAGATGCCCCCCCATGCGCGCATGTCCCTGGTGCAGGCCCTGCTGATTCGCTGTTTGATGGTCCGTTTCTGGAAGCAGCCCTACCATAAACCGCTGGTACGCTGGGGTACCGAACTGCATGACCGGTTTATGTTGCCGCATTATGTCTGGGAAGATCTGCGCGAAGTGGTTAACGACTTGCAAGAGCAGGGCTTGCCTTTCCAGTTGGAGTGGCTGGCACCCTTTGAGGAGTTCCGCTTTCCGCATTACGGGCGTGCGCAGGTGGGTGATACCCATATCGAATTGCGCTGGGCGATCGAGCCCTGGCATGTACTGGGCGAAGAGGTCAGCAGCTTCGGTACCTCCCGCTATGTGGATTCTTCCATGGAACGATTGCAGGTTAAAGTGGATGGCCTGACGCCCGGGCGCTATGTGCTGGCCTGCAATGGGCGGCGCATACCGTTACGCGCCACCGGACGGCACGGTGAGTACGTAGCCGGGGTGCGCTATCGCGCCTGGAATCCTCCTACCGCACTTCATCCCATGATCGGGGTGCATTCACCGCTGGTCTTCGATCTGTACGATACCTGGAACGGGAAATCGGTGGGTGGTTGCACCTATCATGTGGTGCATCCGGGCGGGCGCAGTTATGAAACCCTGCCGGTGAATGCCTTTGAAGCCGAATCCCGGCGTATCAACAGGTTCTGGAATATGGGGCACACCCCGGTCAGTTCGGCACCGAGCCCGGCGTTTGACGACATCTGGGAGTTTTTTGTGAATGAGGAGCCGCCAAGGGCGATGGAGCCGCCGCTGGAGACCGCTACCGATGAATTTCCGCATACTCTGGATCTGCGCCGGCATATGAAAAAATAAACACGGATTATTTCAGGGATGAAATTCGTGCTATGTATAATTGGCAGTCTGAACCTTGAGATGGTGCGCGTGATCGATGGATAACTCCGCTGTGAATGACCTCGATAGTCTGGAATACCCTCGCTTGAGCGCTGGGTATGACGAGGTGTATGGCCATCAGCCCGGGATGCGCGAGCATTGGCAGTATCTGCTCGATGGGCTGAAGACGCTGGGAAGCAGCGGAATTCAGGAGCGCCATCTCAAGGCTGAGCGCATTCTCAGGGACGACGGGGCGACCTACAACAGCGGTAAGTCGCCGGTTTCGAAAACCTGGCAGCTTGATCCCGTACCGGTGCTGATGGAAAGCGAGGAATGGAACGGTATCGAATCGGGCCTGCAGGAACGCTCCGAACTGTTCAACCTGGTGCTGAAGGACCTGTACGGCGAGCGGGAGCTGATACGGCATGGCGTCATTCCGCCCGAGCTTGTCTTCAGTCATCACGGTTTTTTACGGGCCTGTCAGGGACTGAACATGCCCGGCGAACATCAATTGGTGCTGCATGCCACCGATATGGTTCGCGATACCAGCGGCGAGATGCGGGTGTTGGGTGACCGTACCCAGGCTCCCAGCGGGGCCGGCTATGCGTTGGAGAACCGTACCGTTATGTCTCGGGTGCTGCCGTCGCTGTTTCGGGACAGCCATGTTCATCGCCTGTCACTGTTCTTCCAGACCTTGCGCCTTAAATTAAATAGCCTGGCTTCCCAGATCACCGCTGATCAACCCCGGGTGGTGATTTTGACGCCGGGTTCATATAACGAAACCTATTTTGAACACACCTATCTGGCCAACTATCTCGGCTATCCGCTGGTGCAGGGTAGCGATTTGCGGGTCAGTAACGGGTATCTGTGGATGAAATCGCTGGGAGGCCTGGAGCGGGTCGACGTTGTACTGCGCCGTATCGACGATATCTACGCCGATCCGGTAGAGCTTAAAAGCGATTCTCGCCTTGGCGTGCCGGGGCTGCTCGAGGTCGTCCGCGCCGGACGGGTGATTGTGGCCAACCCGATGGGTTCCGGTTTGCTGGAGAATCCGGCCTTGCTGCGCTATCTGCCGCAGATCGGCAGTCACTTTCTGGGGCGTGAACCCAAGCTGGCATCGGTGCCGACTTACTGGTGCGGTGATCCGCAGGATATGAGCTACGTGCTGGACAACCTCGAACGGCTGGTAATCAAGCCTGCTTACCGCAAAGCCGGCAGCGAAAGCCTGTTTGGATCACAGCTTGACGAGGCGCAACGCAGCCAATTGCGAGACAAACTAAGGCATAATCCGCTGCATTTCGTGGCGCAGGAATATATACAGCCCTCGACAACGCCGGCCTGGAACCAGGGTAAACTGATTCCCCGTCCATCGGTGTTACGCGGCTTTTCGGTTGCCAGCAGTTCTTCCTACAACGTTATGCCCGGCGGCCTGACCCGTTCGTGCAGCGGGGGGAATTCACTGAACCTCAGCAACGTGCACGGCGCGGTCAGTAAAGATACCTGGATTATCGCTTCAGAGCCTGAAAAACAGGTGTCCCTGCGCGAAGCACCCGCCTGGACACCGGTGGCGTCGCGTCCGCAGCGGGCGGCGTTTCCGTGCCGGGTGGTTGAAAACCTGTTCTGGATGGGGCGCTATGCAGAGCGGGCTGAGTCCGCGCTGCGTTTATTGAGAACGGTGTTTGTCCAGTTCAACAGCACCTACCATATGCCCGAACAGACACGACAGATTCTGTTGCGGACGGTAACCGAAGTCACCACAACCTACCCCGGCTTCAGTGCCGTCGACTCGACAGTGTTCGCCCAGCCAGAAACAGAGCTGCTGGCGATTATTCTGGACGCGCAACGTAATGGCAGTGTCAGCAGTAACCTGAACGCACTGCTGGGTTGTTCCGAACAGGTGCGTGAGCTCTTATCGGCGGATACTCAGCGGGTCATCAATGATCTGCGCGATGAATTGGCAGGCCTGGATGATAGTTTGCAGTCGGGCCTGAATGCGGCGCCTGAAGAAGCGCTGGATCCGCTGGTCACGACACTGCTGGCGTTGTCCGGCTTGTGGCAGGAAAGCATGGTGCGTGGTCTGGGCTGGCGCTTTATGGATATGGGACGCCGGGTTGAGAAAGCCTTGCAGGCGATACGGTTGCTGCGTGCTTCGCTGGTTACGGTGCTCCCGGACGACGAACAGTTGCGGGTGCTTGAAGCGGTGCTGCTCAGTTCTGAAACCTTGATAACCTTCCGGCGGCGCTGCTCTTCGGACAGTGATGTCGCGCGAGGCTTAGAGTTGCTGCTGCACGATGGCAGCAACCCGCGTTCGGTCTTTTATCAAGTCGAGCTGCTGCGTCAGCATCTGAACGAGTTACCTTCCTCTGCCCACGGCACAGGGTTGGCCGAAGAAGACCGTTATCTGCTGGAGGCGTCGTCGGCTATCCAGCTTAGCCACCTGAATGATCTGGTGGTCGAAGATGCGAGCACCCTAACCCGTCCAGGGCTGGACCAGTTGCTGGCCCGGTTGCAGCATCTGTTGCAGGAGACATCGACCGTCATCAGCAGTAAGTACTTTGATCAGGTCAAGGTCCACCAACAGCTGGTGCGGACCGATTGGGATGATGAATTATGATCTACAGCATTCGCCATGTGACCCATTACGAGTACGACAAGCCGGTAACCCTGTGCTACAACCTGGCCTATCTGCTGCTACGCGATACCCCTTACCAGAGCTGTTTGGGGAGTACGGTCCAGGTTTCGCCCTTTCAGACCACGGGCCAGCAACGGCTCGATTACTTTGGCAATCAGGCCTATTACTTCTCCCTGGAAGATCCGCATCGTGAATTGATTGTCGATGTGCAGAGCGAGATCCGTGTGCATGAATCCAAATATGCCGGGGAGCTCGATCTGAATCTTGATTTCGGCACCACCTGCGGGCAGGCACTGATTCAGATGCAGGAAAGCCGCGATCTTGAGGTGTTAAAAGCCCGGGAGTTTACCCTCGATTCTCCGATGATCCGTGCCTCAAAACCCCTGCGCGATTACGCTCGGACATCCTTTAACCGGGACCGGCCGCTGCTGTCCGCCGTGCGCGAACTCACGCACCGAATCTTTACGGAATTCACCTATGACCCTGAATCAACCAGCATAGCCACGCCGCTGGCGGAAGTGCTGGATAACAAGCGCGGCGTCTGTCAGGACTTTGCGCATCTGGCTATCGGTTGCCTGCGCTCCATGGGCTTTCCCGCGCGCTATGTCAGCGGCTATCTGGAAACCCTGCCGCCACCGGGTCAGGAGAAATTGGTG
>JBFGYY010000108.1:0-8203 GCA_041587095.1 Motiliproteus sp.
GCTACCAGTTACCCCCGGGTACCCTTAATCTACGGGTGATCAGCAATGCCAACCTGCTGCCGCCCGAACCGGCAGCAGACCCGCAGACAGCTCCGGAACAACACGTTATACAGGACTCGGCACAGAGCTCGGCACAGAACTCGGCACCGGGCCTGGCTTGGGAGGGGGAGTATGTTATTCACTACCGCTTGCAGGGGGAGCATGAAGCCTTTCTGCTCGATCGTGAGTATCACCATCGCACCAAGCGTCTGATGTACCGTGAACGCAGCAGCGGCGCTGTTGTCCCCCGCCTTTACTTTGCAGACGGACAGCGCATTCCTTTGGCAGGCCAGCGCATACAACTTGATATGCACAGTTATCCCGGTGCCCGCGTGCTGTGGTTACGTGCCGGCGCGTTGCCGGCGGACATGGCTGATATCGGGGTGCGGGTGTATATCCGAACACTCGACCAGCAGCAGCAAACACTTCAGGACTGGCAGCAGTTTTCCCGGCGTAAACGTGAACGTATAGCGGCGCCGTCTGTTTTCGATCAGAGCTTTCTTGAAGGCCGTGAAAGGCTGGAGCTGATGGTCGGACAGTACCGGCCTATCGGCCCGGATGGGGAGCGTTTTACCGAACGTGAGCTTTATGCGCGAGACCTGGCACTGCTGCAACCCCTTGAGAGTCCCGTGGCCAATGTCGTAGCCCTACAGGTGTTACATCTACCCAAAGCTGGTCGCTACCGACTCGAGTACGACAGCTCGGCAACAGATGTCACGGTTAAGCCGGGCGCGAATGAGGGCGCAGCGGCGGATCAGGCTCAGGATAAAACACGCGTGCTATGGCGTGGCCCCGACGGGCAAATGCAGGCCTTCGACTTAGCGTCCCGGCCCCTCTCTACCGAGCGCTGGCGGGCCGAACACGATTGGGCGGCGGGGTGGCTGGAGCTTCCCGCCGGATTGCAAGCGTCAAATGTCAGTCTCGCCCTGTTGCAACATGATGTGTATACAGCGTTGCCGACCGATCCGGTTCAGACCCGGGCTTATCGCACCGATCGGCAAGACCGGCAAACCGAACGCCACGCGCTGCGTTGGCCTATTGACCATCTGCAGGGTTCCGCTACGCCGATTCGACTCGATCTGCGCCGGATTTTCGCGACAACGGAGCATGGATTGGCCGCTACAGCGCCGGTTGACGTGACTTATCGGTTGTTGGATTCATCGGGTCGCTCACTGCAAAGCGGCACGATCCGGCTCGATGCACCGCCGTCGCGCTATGACCGGATGAAAGACGCGCCGGACCTTGCTCTGGGCCAGGTGGTGAAGCGTTATTGGTCGCTGGATGAAGACGTTAAAACCCTGGAGTTGACCAGCAAAGAGCCGGTACTGGGGGCCATGTTCAGCCATATTCCCGATCTGCCGTTAATGACGACCGTAACCGGTGTTGAGCGCAGCACGTTACCCGCCTGGTACGTGGTCAGGCCGTTGCAGTGGCGGGACATGCTGGCAACCGGGGCTTCGGTGCTGTTGCTGCTGCAGCCGGAGGTCGATGCGGTTGATGAGGACCTGTTGGCGGGGCGCTACCGCTGGACAGCCCTGGAGCCGGATAAAAATGCACGCGGCCGTCACCTCCTTGATCCTGTCGAGGCCGCGCAAGACTCGGTACGTGAAGAAGCATTCGGGGCGCTGTTTAGCCCGATCCCGCGCAACCGGACCTTTACGCGCCGGCTTAATGCGCCGTTGCGGGCAGGGCACGTAGCGCCAAGCCTTATCTACTGGCGCGCACGGGCAGAGCCATTTGCGTGGCGATTGCGCGTGGATAATCAACAGGTCGCGCAGGCATGGGCGGCCGGTCATAGCGGCACGCTGCAGCTGCCCCGGATCACCACCGGCCGCCACCGGTTTCAGCTCGACACTGACGCCCGGGGGTTGTGGTTGATGAACTACGCGCAACCGGCCCCCGGAGCGTATCTGAAGCGGTTTGCCCAGCGCGTCACGCGAGGCAAACCGGTTCGTTTTTATGTTGATAAACCGGACAGCCAGCCCTTGGTATTAAACCTAAGCTATTACAGTGACAGTAAAAAGGGTCGAACCAGTGAGCTGATGGTGCAATTTCATGCCCGTCATACGCGGCGTAAACCGTTGCCTGACTGGAGTTTTATGCAGCGGCGCTACGTGATGACCCCAGAGCCCGGTGCGCCGGTTAAGGTGCTGGCCACCGCCGGTGCAAGCGTGGCGAAACCGCTCAGGGGAACGATGCGGCTGGGCGAGGAGCTGCCAGCGGGGCGTTATGCGGTGACCGTGACGCTCAAGCAAGGCGCCTCCGGCTATATACAACTTTTCCATATCGAGCCCGGTGCCTATGAGGTCCGTGAATTGAAAAAGCTCGACGCAGTGATAACAGAGGAATAGGCATGATTTTCAGAGGCGTGATAACCATTCTGCTGCTGTGCTTGATGGCCCCGGTCGCGGCGCTTGCCGACACGCCGCTATACGAGGAGCTGAACGAGGAGCTGAACGAGGAGCTAGGCAAGGAGTTGGACAAGGAATGGGACAAGGAGCTGGCGCGGGTTAAACAGCGTCGTCTGCAACTTTACACCCCCCGCGAAGTCGAGGTGGCCGAGGGGCTGTTTGCACGCTTGTTTGCCGGTGACGCGGAGGCTGCACAGGGGGCGGCGGCCCAACTGGGTCTGAGTCTCCGGTCACTGGATATTCCGTTACCGGATGACAGCGCCCAGAATCAGATGCTGTCGATGTGGCTGCTAAGCGCGGATCAGCGCGGCGGCGGGCAGGGGATTTATCTGATTCCCCGTCAACCCGGTGGTCCGCTGCATGCGGTTCAGGTACCGCATCGGCGCAGTGATCGCCTTACCGAAACGCTGGCGTTGCAGTGGCTGCAAACCGGCCTGCCGGTGACTCTGGCCTTCAACAGTGTTGGGCGTAAGCAATTTGACCTGGCCCACGAGCCCGATACCTTGTTTGTCGCGTTTGCGCGCGCTTACGCGGCGGCGTTTCCGCAAGGTCGGGTGTTACAGCTGCATGGGTTCAGCGTCGATAAGCGCAAGACCGAACAAGGGCGCAGCGCCGAGATTATTCTCAGCGCGGGCAGCCGCTGGCCGGGCCGGTTAATACAGGAGCAGTGGGCCTGCCTGCAGGCTCTGGAAGCGGGGGCCAAGCTGTATCCCTGGCACGTTGCCGAGCTGGGCGGGACCCGCAACAGCAGCGGGCAAGCGCTGCGGGCGATCGGCTTCGAGGGTTTCAGCCATCTGGAAATGAGCCGGCAATTTCGCCAGCGCTGGCACGATGACCCTGCGTTGGGGCGGGAGGTGTGGCGATGCATCAACTAATGCAGCCCGAGCGCATTTCCGGTCGGGCGGGCCGGGGGGATCAGGCGAAGACGGCGTCAGTCAGTGAATTTTTGCGCAATGTTTACCGCTTGGGACGGCATGTCCGAACTCTGCGGAGTTTAATGCTCCTGTCAGGGTTGATGAACGCCGCTACAGCACTGGCGCTGCCGGCGGTTACCGGCCCCATCCCCGATGCCCGGCAATTGGCCGTTGAAGCGCGTTATCCGGCGTTGTTGCGTTGGGAACGGCTCGCCACCACCGAGTCGCTGCCCGGTTATCAGGCACTTGAGGCCAGCTCTGAGGGCTCTGTGCTGCGATTGGCCGCCGGTGAGCGGGCCGTGGTGCGACTGGACAGACAGGAACTCTTGCGGTTGCAGTTGCAGCAGGGCCAGAGTGCCGATCTGCGTGTGTATTGCTCCGATGGCAGCGGTCTGTTTGTGCAGACATTGCCCGACTGGGTGCCCCGGCGCGGGCCGAGGGTTGAAGCACCGCAGATGGAATCGGTACTGGATTGCAGCGAACAGTCGGTCTGGGTGCTGCTCGAAGGTAAGCAGGATGCCGAACAGCCGGTTGTGCTGACCCTGTTGCGGGGCAAACATGAAGCGCGATTGCCGCCCCTGGAGTACACCCGGATCTTACCCTTGACGGGCACTGCCTCAACGCTGACATCGCTACCGAGCCTTGATGAGCAACCGGTCTGGTGGCTGGCGCCGGGTCAGGAGCGCGAGTTAAAGGTGCAGGGACCGTTGCGCCTCGACCTGAGCAGCTGGTTGCAATGGCAGGACTTTGAACCGGTGCGGCAGCGTGAATACCAGATCGCCATCCAGCGCGAGGGCTTGCCTGAGCAGCGCTGGGATCTGCTGAGCTGGCCCCTGTTGGGTAAAGGATTTCGAATCGACGGGCAGTTGCAGGCACTGGGGCGCCAGGATCAGCGTTATCTGGATTTGCCTGCCGGTGAGCACCGTCTGCGCTTGCGGTCCGATCAGGGGGTATGGGTTAACGTGAAAGCCTTTGCCGCATCCCATTTCTTGCTGGGGGACAGCAATCCACTCGGTGTTGCAGGTGATGAAATCTGGCCGCGGCCGGAAGGTGAAGATAGCGCAACACCCGGCTGGCAGGCCGAGGCCGCTTATGCGCTGGCGCAGAATAACGCCGTGCCCGACGCCGCTCGGCATGCGGCTCAGATGCTGCGTCGTCCGCCCGCTGATCCGGAAGGTCTGTGGCTAGAGGAGATCGCCCGCCAGGTCGATTTTCGCCACGGGTTTTACCGACCATTGTTGCCGGCACAGGTTCAGACTGAGACAGCGCCGCGACTGGCAGCGCTGAATGTGGCGCGCTTATCGGATCGCCATGGCGACAAACCGGGCCTGGGTCAGACCCATTTTCTGAGTCAGGGACAGTGGCGGGCCCTGCTGGACGCGACTCCCCGCGCCTGGCTGCATCAGCTGGCCGGGTTAGACGCCAGTGAGCAGGGCGCAGAACCCGCCGGTTATCCGCTACCGCAGCGCTACGATGCGTCACGGCTACAGGTGGCGGTGACTCTGCATGGCAAGATGGAACCGGAAACGCCGTTGTGGCTGTCTTACGATGATCAACCTCCTGTTCGCCTGTTATTGCTTCCCGGCAGCCGGCACTGGGCGACGCTGACACCTTCACTGGCGCAGATCAGCCTGCAGCGGCAGCCTGTAGGTAGTGCTTTGCGGCGTACGGCTGCCAAGGCCGGCCCCGCATCACCGGAGCAGCGCTGGCACCAGCCGTTCAATGCGGGGCGAGCCGGTGCATCGCCTGTGCCGCAGCCGCTGGTAACGGCCGCCACCGCGCAATTGCCGCTTCCGGCCAAGGTGGCACGGGTTTATCTGCGCCAAGAGCCTGCGTCCAGGCCCCTGGAGGTGGGTATAAGTTATCGCACCAGCAAGCCGTTCCGGTTTTCTGAAGCGGCTTATCGACGGCTATTGGATTCCTTGTTGCCGTTTGAGCGCCAGACGTTGCTGCTGGCAGCCCTGCATGATCCGGCATTCGAGCCGGACAGTGCTGCAGCTGATCTTTTCAATCAATGGCAGCCCCTGCTGCGCTTGTTGCGTTCACGGCACGATGACTTCAGAGCCGGCCGGGATGCGGAGGCGACGGACTTGTCAGCTGGCGGCAATCAAGCCGCTCTTTATAACCAGTCAAATGCCGATAACCAGGCAATTGCCGACCAGCACACAGCTGCGGCGCATGCGACGCCACCCGCGGGCGCCACACTGCCCGCGGCCGAAGTAAAGCGCCTTGCAAAGGCGTTTCGTCATGCCCGCCAGGTTGCCGATGCGGGGCAGTGGAATCAGGCTTTTGAGCATTACACCGACCTGTATGAGAGCGGGGTGCTGGGCCCGGGACAGCGCGTCCTGGCCTGGCGCGGTCGCCTCGAGGCGCTGCAACAGTTGGGTGAAGAGGGCCTGTGGTTGAGTGCGTTGAAAACGGCCTGGTTCAAACCCGCTGCAAGCCCCTTCAGCCTTGCAGAGCTGACGGGCGACACCTCGCACGAATCGGCAGCAACGATTCATCGCTCGGCCTTTTTGCAACTGCAAGCCTATTATCAGCAGCGCGATAATCCGGTTGCGCTGCAAGGGCTGTGGGTCGATGCGCTGCTGCGTTCAACCACCGCTGCGGCGGGGTTCTGGATCGATCAATTGTCACGAAGCCTGGCCGGATCGCGCCAGTTTGAGCTGGCGCTGGACCTGCAAATGCTGCTGTATGCCAATGACCGTCTGGCTGCGCCGAGTGAGTCGGTGCGGAATAATCAGTCGGACCGCAATGAGCGGGCTGTCACAGAGCCGGCCGTCACAGAGCAGGCTGCGGCGTTGCTGGTTCGCCTCGCGTACCATACGGGTTGGCCCCGCTTGTTTGAGGGCGTGCAGAGCCGGTTGGCACCCGCTGAACAAGCACTCTGGCGCGGTTATCGGGCGCTGCAACAGGGTGATCTGGCCGAGGCTGTGGTGCAGTGGCGGCATGCGGGGCCTGAGGGGGCGTCACTGCTCGAACGTTTGCGTGAAGGCCAGCGACTGCTGGCCGGACAACCCCGGCAGGCCCCGGATCCGGCATGGCTTGCTGCCTGGGCTGACTGGCGACGACAGATCCCCGGTCCGCGTAGCTGGCAGAGTGCCGATGATCTTCTGCAATCGGTTGCCGGAGCGGTTCAGCTGTATAACCCGCGCCGGGATCTGTACCTGAGCGCGTACCGGTTTGGAGCTTCGCAACCGGCGCAGCTGCGCGTACAGGGGCCGATCCGGCTGCGGTTTTCTGTGCGTCTTGACCACCGGGCGCAGGATAGCCGTCTGCAGGACTGGCTCTTGATCAGCTCCCGGGATCAGCAATGGGTCAGTCCCTTATCCAGCCGGCCGTCGTCACAGCTGGGTTATGTCGGAGATAGCGCAGGGCGTCCGGGGCGCCAGCATCGGGTCGAGCTGGATCTGGGACCCGGCGAGCACCGCTTGCGCCTCAAGACCCGTGAGTTTGCTGCGCTGTTTGATGTGCAGGCCTGGTTGCCCGACGAAACGCTGGGTCATCTCCCCTATTTGTTAGCCGCCGAGCGGGCGGAGCCGCGCTCCTGGCAGCAGGAAATGCGGCAAGAGGTGCGCCAGGAACCGGCGTTGTTCGCCGAGACAGCCAGTTTCAGACCTGACCGGTTACAGATCATCGGAATCTGCCCCCTGTGCGACCAGGCTGACGTTGGCTGGTTATTTGAGCACGATAAGCCGGCGGGTAACGGCGCGATGCCCGTAGCTGCAGAGCAGAATGTGGTGACGGCAACGCATGACGCTGCGGATTATTCGCACCGCTATCTGTATCAGGCGGTACCCTTGGCCTCTGCTTCGCACCCGGCTGCGGATCGTCAGAAAGCTGCTCTTTATAGCGACGACCTGCTTGATCGCTACCAGCGGTTAGTGCGGGGGCTGTGGGCGCAGGAGACTCTTGCAGAAACAGCCGCCGAAAGACATACAAAAACACATGCTGAAACAGCTGCAACAGCAGAGGGAGCAGTAGCGGCCTTGAATTATAGTCAGCGCCGCGATGTGTATTTACCTGACAGCGGGACCGCGCTGCCGGGAGTCGCATCCCTGATGCGTCGCTTTGACGGCGATGCCGATTGGCGTCCCGTTTCCCGGGTGGTCAGTAGTGCCGGTATTCGCTATCAGACGATTCAGGGCTGGCAACCTGAAACTCCGGCGCTGCAATTGCGCAAACGTCTGTTACGCAGTAACGGGACGCAATCAACGCCGACTGGACGATTGATTGCTGAAAAGGACAGCCTCTGGCTAACCGGCTCGGAGCGGTTGCAGTTGCGGATGCGTAATTTGCGTTCAACTCGCCTGGAGCTTAACTATCGGTTGGTCGCGTTGCATGGGGTGGCTGAAACACCGGCGCGTCTGGGCTTGGCGATCGAGGGGCAGCCCGATCAGTTGTTCAATGTCAGTGGCGGGGAATGGCAGCGCACGGAACTTCGCCTGCCAAGGGGCGTGCAGGATGTCCAGTTGTTCTGGAGCGACCCTCACAGCGGTCTTTATCTGCAACTTGCGCTGCGCGAACGAAGCGGAAACGGGCGCTGGCAGCCATTGCCTTACGAGTACCGGCGGGCTTATCAGGTCGCTACCCGCTCCGAGCCCCTGCAGTTGTTTATTGAGGGTCCGCAAACCTTAAGAATTCACCGTTGGCAGGGGGCACAACAGCAGATCGAATACCAGGCTGTTGCCGCGGGCCGGCAACTGGTTAATCTGGGGCCGAAGCAGGGTGAGGCCCTGTACCGGGTGTTCCAACGAGAAATCACCACCGTCCCCCCCTTGCCTGCGGCACCGGTGGCTCAACCCGCATTACCGCTGTGGGCCGAACGGGATCGGCCCA
>JBFGYY010000109.1:0-8196 GCA_041587095.1 Motiliproteus sp.
ACCGGTGCCGAGGCGCTGATACGTTGGCAGCATCCGCAAAGAGGCCTGGTCTCACCGCTGGAGTTTATTGGCCTGGCGGAAAGCAGCGGCCTGATCGTCGAGATCGGGCGTTGGGTTATACAAGAGGTGATCAGGCAGATCAGTGTCTGGGAGCAAACCGGTCAGTTTAACCAGCCCGTGTCGCTGAATGTTTCCGCCAGGCAATTCAGCGATCCTGAACTCCTGCAGACCTTTGAGCATAATCTGCGTAAATATCAGGTTGATCCGGGTCTGGTCGAAGTTGAAATAACCGAGTCGGTGCTGGCCGATGATCCGGTTGCCGTGCGCAGTCTGCTTAACGAGTTTGCGCAGCTGGGACTTAGTATCGCGCTGGATGATTACGGCACCGGTTACTCGTCGCTGGCCTATATCAGCAAGTTGCCTATTCATACGCTCAAGATCGACCGCGCTTTTATCCAGGGGGTGAGCAACAACCCGCAGGATGTGGTTATTGTGAAAAGCACCCTGGCCATGTGCCGGGATCTCGGACTCAAAACGGTTGCTGAAGGGGTTGAAACCCTGAGTCAGGCCGCTTTTGTCAGTCGTTACGGCTGTACCAATATTCAGGGTTACCTGTTCAGCAAGCCGTTAGCCGCGCCGGAGTTCTTGGGTCTCGTAAAGCGGGGGTTCGGCCATATACAGCTTGAGAATCGCGCCGAGGAGGTCGTGGTTGTTCTGGATGATGAACAATCTATTCTCAATGCGGTACGCCGTACACTGCGGCGCAGCCACTATAAACTACTACTGACCACCTCGCCCGATGAGGCTATGGCCTGGATGGCCGAATACGACGTCGGAGTGATTATCACCGACCAGCGTATGGCGGCAATCAGCGGTATCGAATTTCTCAGAAAAATTAAGGATGCCTATCCCGACACAAGCCGGATCGTGTTGAGTGGTTATGCCGACTTGACCACCGTGACTCAGGCCATCAATGATGGCGCCGTATTCCGCTTCTTGTCCAAGCCCTGGAACAGCGACGAACTGATCAACAATATTGAAGATGGTTTCTATTATTACAACCTGCGTATCTCATCGTTGCAAAATGAAGAAAAATTAAATGATATCCGCGAAGGCTGTCATCTTTCCCTGTCCGATTTATCGGTGGGGGCTGCGGAAATCGATCAGCAGCATGGGGCTCTGATCGATGCACATAATGCTTTGACGGATGCGTTTTTCTCTGAAGCGGAACCGTCACTGATTAGCGATCTATATCGCAGGTTTGAGGTGCTTTCCCAACAGCATTTCGACGATGAAGAGGCATTGATGCTAAGCGAAGGCTATCCGCACCTGCGGGAACATACCGAGGCCCACCAGGCTTTGATGGCCGCGATTGCCAAATACCGTCGACGACTCGATCATGATTATGCGTCGGTTAATCTGTACCGGCTGATCGGATTCGTTAAATCCAGCATTGCCGATCATGTGGTCGAGCACGATTACCCTTTCGGCCAATATCACACCGATCGCAAGGGGCGCGCAGCGGGGGACCGGCACGGACCGGCAGGTTGACCAGCCTCCCTAATTCCAGACAGAGGTGCGAGCTTGGAGGGGGGGATTTGTGATGAAGCAATGTGGGCAAAAAAAACGGCCCGGATATTATGGCAATATCCGGGCCGTGTTGGTTTTTAGTGTTAGCTTCAGCCTTTAACAACGCGCGCAATGGCGCTGCACAGGCGAGGCAGGTTATCCGGCGTCATGCCCGCGACGTTGATACGCCCGGAGCCCACGATATAGATCGCATCCTCTTCCTGCAGCCGCTTTACCTGTTGCGGATTCAGGCCGGAGAAGGAGAACATGCCACGCTGGTCGGCGATAAAATCAAAGCGGTTGTTCAGGCCTTGCTCGTTAAGTTTCTGGACGAACTCGTTACGCATGGTGTTGATGCGACCACGCATATCGGCCAGCTCCTGCAGCCACTGGGCTTTCAGGTCTTCACTCTGCAGAATGCAGGTCACGATGGCTGCGCCATGGTTCGGTGGCATGGAGTAGTTGCCGCGAATCGCGTAACAGATCTGGCTGTAGCCTGCCTGGGCATCGCGCTCGTTTTTGGCCAGCAGGGTCAGTCCGCCAATACGCTCGTTATACAGGCCGAAGTTTTTTGAGCAGGAGCTGGCAATCAGCATCTCGTCGCACAGCTGCGCCAGAATTCGTACCCCTTCCACATCGCTGTTTTCATCGGTGGCAAAGCCCAGGTAGGCCAGGTCGACCAGTGGCATGATCTGCCGCTCTTTGAGTAGCTCACCTACTTGCTGCCATTGCGCCGGCGTCAGGTCGATACCGGTCGGGTTGTGGCAGCAGGCGTGCAGCAGTACAACATCGCCAGCCGGCACCGTGGCCAGTGTGGCCATCATCTCGTCAAATTTCAGGCTCTGGTTGGCGGCGTCGTAATAGGGGTAGCTCTTGACGGTGATGCCGGCCGATTCAAACACGTTGTAGTGGTTGGCCCAGGTAGGGTCGCTGGCCCAGAGGGTAGCGTTTGGCAGGCTGCGGTGGATAAAGTCGCCGGCGATGCGCAGCGCACCGGTGCCACCGGTCGATTGCACCGAGGTCAGACGGCCGCTGCTGAGCAGCGGGTTGTCCGCACCCAGAATCAGACGTTGCAGTTCGAGACCAAGCGCGGGCGCACCGGCAGAGCCGATATACGTCTTGGTGGTTTCATTTTCGAGCAGCCAGGTTTCAGCTTTCTTGACGCAGTCCAGAACCGGGGTGTTGCCCTGGTTGTCCTTGTAAACACCGACTCCCAGGTCAATTTTATTGGCGCGGGTGTCGTTTTTGTAAGCAACCATCAGCGATAGCAGTGGGTCACCGGGTACGGGTTGCAGATGTTCAAGCATGCTCAGGTCCTTTCCGTTTCAGGGGCAACAGGCACCGGTCACCGCTTATGGGGAACGATGCCATAAAGTTACCCGATGATAGCCTTTCTTTAGCTTCGGCAAAACTTAAAACTGCGCGTCAGCCTGTTTCCGTTTGCTATTTATGGTCGTTACGAAACGATCCAGGGTCGGAGAGAGCAATCCGGGTTCGATCATGACTTCGATGAGCTGGAACCGGCCGCGGGTTGCGACAGCTCTATCCAGCGCCTCGCCCAGTTCCCGGCGGGTATGGACGCGCTGACCGTCGCCCCCCATGCCGCTGGCCATGGAGGCGAAGTTCCAATCGCCCAGATGATTGAAGCCCGATTCGGGCTGAAAGATATGCAGCATTTCCCAGCTCTGGTTGTTGAACACCAGCACGATAGGGTCGAGGCCGTAACGGCGGCAGTTGCCCAGTTCCCAGCCGGTCATCTGAAAGGCACCATCGCCAACGAGAATTAAGGGCCGTTCTCCGCTGGCGGCCTGCATGCCGATACCTGCGGGGACACCGAACCCCATCGTGGCATAGTAGCCGGGAGCTGTCAGGGCGGTGTACTCCATATCCATGGCGGTGAACAGGCAGTCACCCATATCGGAGGCGATCGGCATCACACCGTGTTGGCGCATCATACTGTTGACCGCCGCAGCGATATCCAGGGGGGCTATCGGCTGCTCGTCTACGTTCAGTTCAAGACTGGCTGCCTTGGGGAAACGGCTGCTTTGTGCCAGTGTCGAATTAGCGGGTATCTGCGCCAGCAGCGCGTTGACCAGGGCGCCGAGCGGAATGTTGTGGTAGCAGTGGTAACCGATTTTGACTTCGCGGTTATCGGCCTGGATCGCATTGTGATCCGACACGCGCTTAGCCGACACACCGAAGTTGGTGTCGGATACGATGACACCCAGCATAAACAGCCCGTCGGAGTTTTCGACCAGTTCCTGCACATGGGGGCAACCAGCCATACCAATATAGGTACCGGCTAATGGCACGTCGGCGTTGGCCAGCAGCCCTCGCCCCATAAAGCTGGTGGCGACGGGGATATTAAGCCGTTTAGCCAGTTCGGCTACCTGCTCTTCAAGCTGATAACGACGAATTTCAACACCGGCCAGCAGCGTCGGGCTTCGGGCGTGGCGCAGCTTTTCGATAATACCGGCGGCGCAGCTGTCGACGGCGGCTTGATTATAGGGTGTGGGTTCCATGACCGACACGTCACCCGCTTGCGCACCGACCAGGTCGCGGGGGATTTCGATCAGCACCGGACGAGACTGTTCCCGGCAGGCCCGAAGCACGCGAGCGATCTCGGAGGCGGCGGTCTGAGGATTATCGAGGCAGGTTTGCGCGCAGGTGATCTCCTGGTAAATAGCAAACTGTGAATCGACGGTCTTAACCTGATGGTGTAGCAGGAGGTCGTTATTGGCTTCTTCACGCCCTGGCGCACCGGAGATAATCACCAACGGTGAGCGTTCTGAATAGGCGCTGGCTACCGCATTGACCATATTCAAGGCCCCGGCACCGTAGGTGACCGCTGCCACACCGATGCCGCCGCTATAACGCGCTGCTGCATCGGCGGCAAACCCCACGCCGGGTTCGTGGCTCAGGGTAAAGAATGGCAGGATGGCGCTCTCTTCCATGACTTTGAAGAAGGGCAGTGCAAAGTCGCCGGGGATACCGAATATTTCCCGGGCACCATGGGCTTTGAGGGACTGTAATAACAACTGGCCTAGCTGCATGAGTGTGCTCCTGTTCGGTGGTGGGGCAGGGCGTGGGGCTGATCGCACCGACGCCTCGTCGTTTTTCTCCAGTCTAGGGCGAAATGATTTTGTACACGAAAGCTTTGGTTTTAACAGGTTGTCGTCGGCTATAAGTTTTGTCCCACTTTTGTATCAATATTGATACAAAAGTGGTTTTTATAGTGAGGAAGGTGCTTTTAATGTTTTATATTTGTTGCACGGTGTATTTTTCTGGATACATTTTTGCGGCAGGCGGCAGGCGGCAGGCGGCAGGCGGCAGGCGGCAGGCGGCAGGCGGCAGGCACATCAAAGACAGCGTGAGTGTCGGTCGACAATATGCCAGCGACAGGCGTTATACCTACAGGAGAGTGAGCGATGCGGTTGGAAGTTCGTTGTGAAAACAGGCCCGGTATGGCGCGGGAGATCCTCGATCTGTTATCTGCGGTACCGATCAATGTGCTGAGCGGAGAGTTCGCCAGCGAACGGTTTATCTATCTGCATACGCCCGATATGACGCTGAAACAGTTGAAGCAGTTGCTACCGAAAATTCGCGCTATCCGTGGCGTGGATGACGTGCATCCGATCGCGTTGATGCCGGGCGAAAAACGGCAGGTGGAGCTGCAGACACTGCTCGATTCTCTGCCGGATCCGGTGTTGCTGCTGGATCTGACCGGCAGGGTGCTGGCGGGCAATCAGCCGTCGGCAGCGTTGCTGCAGATCGACCAGTCCCGGCTGGCCGGTTATCCATTGGTTTCACGGGTTACGAACAGCGCTTTGGCGCAAGAGATCAACCGGCTCGAAGACAGTGGGCAGCGACTGGAGTTGGTTATCCTTAATCAGCGGCTGCTGGGCGAGTTGCGGCCGATCAAGGTGCCGGTGGGAAGCCTGGGTTTTACGCTCACGGGTGCGGTGCTGACGCTGCGCCGGCCTATGGATATGTCGGTTACGTCGGGGCTGCAGGGGCAGGGTTTTGAGCCGTTTTTTCACCAGCAGCCCGCTATGAGTCAGTTGGTTTTACAGGCGCGAAAAATGGCGCGCCTCGATGATACCCTGCTGCTCGAAGGCGAAACGGGAACGGGAAAGGAGCTGTTGGCGCGGGCCTGTCATCAGGGGGGGGCACGCCGTGATGGCCCCTTTGTGGTGCTCGATTGTGCATCTCTGAGCGATGAACGACTCGATAGCGAGGTGTTTGGCCGCGCAGACCCGGGCGAAGATGTTGTGGCGCATGGTTTACTGGACCGCGCGGCTGGCGGTACCTTGTATCTGGATCGTATCGATGAAGCATCCGGCCTGTTGCAGCGTCGGTTGCTACGGTTCCTGCAGCACGGTTATTTTCATCGTGTTGGCGGCCATCAGGAGGTCTTTGTTGATGTCCGTGTGATCGCGGCCAGTCAACAGTCGTTACTAATGTTGTCTAAAGGGGACGCGTTTCGCCAGGATCTTTACCATCGGCTGCAGGTTTTACAGTTGTTTTTGCCGCCACTGCGGGAACGGCGCGAGGAGTTGCTGGCGCTGGCGGGCTACCTGCTGGATCGTCTGTGTCATCGTCTAGCGCTGCCGGCCGTGACCTTGAGTGCAGACCTGCAGGCTCAACTACTTACTTATACCTGGCCGGGCAATGTACGGGAGTTGGAGAACCAGCTGCTGAGCGCATTGATGCGCCTGGATGAGGAGTCCGTGCTTTATCCGCATCATCTGCGCCTTCCGGGTCTTGAGCAGCAGGTTGATTCAGCAGCAGAGGCTCAGGATAGCGCCATGCTTCCCTGGTTTGAACTGGCGGACTCGGCACAGGGCGGGGGCTATGACGCGGCTGTGGCTGCTTTTGAGCGCGCTCTTTTGTCGCGGCTCTATCCGCTGTATCCGAGTAGTCGTAAGTTGGCGCGCTATCTCGGAGTTTCCCATAGCCTGGTGGCGCGCAAACTGCGTCAGTTCGCGCTTGGCCGCAATACACCGGTCAATAACGGGCTGGCATCGAAATAACCGAAATCGAAAAGATACGGATAGATGTCCCGGAATTGTCACATAAATAGGTTAAATTCCTATTGATGCAATTTTTTGAATCCGTAAGATACGTCGCCCAGAGAATAACAAGAAAAAAGGGAAGTTTGTTATGACTATTCAACGCCAACAATTCGAAGCAACCAGTTTCGATGAAGCGGTTGAAACGCTGAACTACTACCGGAATTTGCAAGAGCGCCAGCCGGCGAAAATCCTCTTCAAATTTCCTGTGGGTATTCTGCCTAGCGACGTGGTGGATGAATACCATGCTGAAGCGACGAAGCTGGGGCTTCTGGTCAGCTTCGCAGCCTGACAATCACGTTTACAGTGCCAGAATGCATGCTGTTGTAGGGCCTGATTGTTGGGCCTGATTGTAAGGCATGCTTAGATCTCTTCAGCTTAGCCGTTCGCTAATAAGCGTGTTGAACGGCCCGCTGTCCTCCCGGCGTGGCGGCATTTGCACCGCGCCTCTCGCATCGATTCCTTGCCAGTTACTGAAATTCGTCAGTGTTATCAGGCCTGACGCACGCAATTTCGCCCCTGGTGCTTGGCCCTGTAAAGCGCTTCATCGGCTCGCCGGATAATGCCATCAGCATCATCCCCGTCCTGGATCTGGGCGACGCCGGCGCTGATCGTCAAGGACAGGGGGCCCGACAGCGTCTGAAATTCTTCTCTGGCAATAGTCTGCCGAATCTTCTCCGCGAGCTGCGCGGCATTACCGGTGGCGCAGTTATGGGTCAGAATCACCAGTTCTTCGCCGCCCCAGCGGCACAGGGTATCCGATTCACGCATGGTGTTCTGAATAACCCGCGTTATGGCCTTGATGATCTTGTCGCCGGCTAGGTGGCCATAGGTATCGTTAACCCGTTTGAAGTGATCGATATCCAGCATTACGACCGAGAAAACCTGTTTATCGCGCTGGTAGCGGCGCAATGCGTTGCTGATGACAATATCAAACATGGCGCGATTGCCGGCGCCGGTCAGCTTATCGGTGGAGGCCATGCGCTCCAGGCGCGCCTGAAAGCGCGTGACGTTCAGGTTAACGATAACCAGCGTCACGGCTATCACACCCAGCCCGATCAGGGTGTTCATGATCAGACTGTGGCGAATGGCGCTCAATGCCTCGGATTCCTGCTGCTCAACCACCACGCGCCAGCCCAGTTCGGGAATGTTACGGCTGCTGATCAGCATCCTTTCCCCTAAGTGTTCATATTCATAAAAGCCCTGTTCGCTATTGAGAATCTGTTGTGAGATGAGGGAAATACCTTCCGCTTCCTGGATCGTTCCCTCGCTGATGTTGGCACCCTCAGAGCGAACAAGTATCGTACCCTCAGCGTCGATGAAATAGATATTGCGGCCAAATTTCTCGCGGTAGCGGGAGATGATGTTCGCGACGGCGTCGATTTTCAGACCAACGCCCACCGCCGCGAGAAACTGGCCTTCATAGCCAAGCACGCGGTGGTTAATGAAAATCGTGAGCGCATTATTCTGCTCCGCATTGAAATCGACATTCAGCTCGGACGCTTCCGACATTGCTCTGACGCGAAAGTACCAGCTATCGCGGGGATCTTGCTCT
>JBFGYY010000110.1:0-8160 GCA_041587095.1 Motiliproteus sp.
AACGGACCGCGCAAGAAAGTTATACCCCGCAAGCCTTCATGTTGCGTCGCTCAATGCCCTGGCGGGGGGAGCTGGGTGAAGGTCTGGTGTTTGTTGCGTTTGGTGCTGATTTTGCGGCATTTCAAGCGCAGATGCGGCGAATGGTCGGTCTGGATGACGGCATCGCCGATGCCCTGTTCCGGTTTACTTCGCCCCGCAACAGCTGCTATTTCTGGTGCCCGCCAATGAAGGAGGGCGGCCTGGACTTATCAGTGCTGGGAATCGAGTAACAGGTTAGCGTCGTCGGCTTGTCCGGCGACGGGTGCTGAGTCGTAGGCGCAGTCGACTTCGTCTCGAATGTGGTTAAACAAGGGCTTGAAAATTCGGCTCATATCGTTAATCACGTCATCGACATCCATCACGTAGGGGCGTCGGATACCTCGGTGTTCAATGGAGCCGCCCACAACCGTTAGCTTGCCGCCGAGGCGGCAGAAATGGTCTGCCAGGCTGGGTTCGGTGAGAATGTACAGCTTTTTGATCCCCTGACGCCTGGCTATCTGCAGCATGCCCATATAGAGCCCCACGGGAATATACGGAAAACGCGGGCGAGAGACGTTACCAAAGTCTTCTTTGCTGATGCTGATCGCTTTATCTTCTTCCTGATCCTGCTCGGGTAAGCGTTCATGGCGGCGGCGGCGGTATTCGCCGACGACCGCTAGGCGGGACACTTCGGCGATGGCATAGCGCTGGCGTAAGGCAGGGTCCGGTACACCCGGGTTCAGCTTACCGGCGCAGCTGGTTTGAAACGGCAGGGGCTGATCGGGATTGTCCGGGTTGGGTAAAATCAGCCGGATGCAGCCGATATATTTTTTACGCCGCGTATCTTCGAGCAGGCAGTGCAGGGCATGGGGGTCGTGCTCGTCACGCTCCATCTGGTCTTCGCGTACATCTTCCCACCCCAGCTCTTTGCAATAAACCTGATGACGGACCTTATAGGATTCGTCAATCAATGCCTGACTGGTCGCGGGCACGACGCTAAAGAAACTCTTGAATTTACTACGCAGTCGGGGGAACTCCAACAGCATAATAAATTTATTCTGGATGGACATAGAGCGTGCTCCTTACAGCTCAATAGGAAAAGCATAGCAATTGTAATCTGACGTGCAGACTAAAGGGAGGTTAAAAGCAGAAAGATTGATCGGTGTTGCGTTGTATTCAAGTTGGGGCGTCAGTTGTTGACTCTCGCCTGCCTTGCAGTAACAGGTTGCGCGGGGTAAGTGATTTGTCACAAAAGCGCACCAGTGAGACACAATATTCGTGTTCTTCAAGATACAGGGCGCGATCGAGAACCAGCCAATACTCCAGGGGGCGTCGAAATAGATGGCGGACCAGTTCAATACGGTCGACGGTGTCACTGCGTTGCTGACCCCGTCGCTCATAGTCGCCATAGTCGACCCCGGCGGGCAGGGTCAGGGCTTTCTGCTCCGCCGCCCAGTGGCAAAATGTCTTGAAGTCGGTTTGCAGGAGTGATTTGCGTAGATTCGGCACGGGAAGGTAACTGTCAGATTGCCGCAGAGTCCGCTGCAGCAGGTCAAAACCTAGCCGCCAGTTTAATTCGGTCCGGCGTTGTTTTCTCTCGCGCTGTCCCGCGGTCACCGTTTCCTGCAGGGGAAGCTGCAGATCCTGCCGGTCAAGGCGCAGGGATGACGCAGATGCGGCCGCAGAAAGCGGCTGGTAAACAGGCTCAGGAATCAGATGATAACAGCAGGGAGAAATGGCGATATCCTGCGTACCCCGGGCAACGGCTTTGCGCAGCAGTGTGGTATGTAAATGCCCACAGGCGTGCAATGCCACGGCTTGCTGTTCGACCTGAAACAGCGAATCACAGTCTTGTGTCAGGACATCCACGTTGTGAAAGCGCATCGGCAGATTGAGTTGTGCTGCACGTTTTTCACCGGCCAGACACAGATCCGGGTTTATCTCAACACTGTCGATGTGCCGATTGCCTGAATAGGCCAGCAGACGTCCCAAATGCCCCTTGCCGGAACACCATTCAAGTACCGGGGTATTGACGATCGGCAGTGCGGCGCCGAAGGCGGTGATCTGTTGCCACTTGCGTCCCGGAATCCGGTTGCTGAGGTAGGCCGGATAGTCGTCGTTTACCGGGGCGTTACAGGTTGATTTGCAAAGTTTTGCCAGTTGCGCTGCGTCGGCTATAAAGGGGCTCAGGGCGTCACACAGCGCCGGGAAGTCGCCTTCCAGTTGCGCGATGGTGTCTGCGTCTAACCTGTCCAGCCAGCGGCACAGGGCGGGATATTGCGCTTGCCAGGGGAGTGATTGCAGGGTGAACGGGCGCAGCTGCCAAAAATGACAGTTCTTCTCCAGTACGCGATTCAGAGCGCTGAAACGCTGGGACAGTGCAGTGCAGGCGTCTGTGTTCATGGTGGCTCAATTGATGATGTATACGCAGCTTACGGGCCGCACGATGATTGGGGCGCTGCGGCAGCGGCTATTGGTTCGGGCGCAGAGGGTCGCCTGTCGCCCGCTTAGTGTCAATCTCTCTTTTTGTCGCCTCCATGGCCTGAAAGCGTTGCGCGAAGGACGGGTGTGACCGAAGCCTGCCGGCGGTGATGTATTGCGGGGCGGTCTGCGCCAGTCGTCGCCAGAACGCAGCGGTTTCGTCGAGTGAATAATTGGCGTCAGCGAGCAGGTAGAGTGCCAGATAATCGGCTTCCGCTTCAAACGCCTGACTGTAGAGAGAGGCGCCGGAAAAGGTAAAAGCACCGGGGATGCCGACCCCGGCTGCTGTGGTTGCCAGGTCGATTGCGGCACCGGTTAAGGCGTTGATCTGGGTCTTGGGTACGTGGCCCAGCAGGTTATGCGCCATCTCGTGGCCAATAACCAGCGCCAGTTGCGTATCATCTTTGGCGAAGCGCAACATGCCCTCGCTGATAATAATCTGTTTGCCGTTGGTGCGTGCATTGATCTGAGCGCTACTGCTGCGAATCAAGTTCCCCCCGCACAGGCTGTCTGTGGTGAGCGCTATGTCATGCAAGCCTCCGTCGCGTTGCACGGTGATGACAATTTCCTGGCCCGGCTGCAGTGAGCTGAATATGTCCGCGCTGTATTTAGGCGCGTCATCACCGACGGGTAATGGTGTACCGTTGACCGCCACCAGTATGTCGGCGGGCTGCAGCCCGCTGCGGGCCGCCGCGGAACCGGGAATAACCTGCAGGACTTGTAAGGCATTGCCGACTTTCAGCTCTCGCATCGCGCTATCTTGTTCGGTTTTGACAAAACTGTGTTTATTGGCGAACCGCATACCGATGGCCGAGGTTAAGGGCGGAGCATCATCCATGGTTGTACATAGTCGCCCGGCAGCCAGCGCCAATGCGTAACGGATACGATCCAGGCGGGCGTTACTCCTGAGGCGTTCGTGCAACACCAGCGCCAACTGTTTCTCCTCCTCATGCGCTTGAAGAGCCGGTGCAACGCCTGGCAGTTTCAGGGTTGGTGTCGAACAGGCTCCGAGAGCCAGGCTGAAACTGACGACCAGAAAAATACCTGTCAGTCGCGCGCCAATTAACGCGCCAGTCAAACAGTACCCTAACCTCATGATTAATCGGTCTCTAATAATACGCGGCGTTTCGGGGCAATGGTGCTGCCCGCTGGTGACTATCAGGCTTTGCCCGGCGGCAATGCGACATATCGCCGAGAGCCTGATACCGGGTTCCTGTTGCATCATTCAGCCGTTGCACTTTAACCTGCAGGTCCGTATTGATTATAGCCGTAGGCTGTTACAGCTTACTCAAGCCGCAGGCCAACGTGTGTTGCATAGACAGTTGCATAGGCATTTGAATAGATATTTGCAGAGAAAGTGGCTGACGAAAACGCAGTAAAAACTGTCAGCTGTTGCTGTTGCTGTTGCTGTTGCTGTTGCTGTTGCTGTTGCTGTTGCTATTCCTGTTGGTGGTTTTGGTGGTTTTGGTGGTTTTGGTGGTATTGGTGTGTTGGTGGTGTATGTCGTCATCGGTCAGACGGTGGATAGTGCACAACCAAATTGCCCGCTATGGGCACCGTCGATAAGAATTCGGCATCGCGCGCCAAGACGCGTGCGGTTTATGTGGGTGGTTTTTCTGATACTGCATCGTTTTTGATGCGAAACAGTCATTAATGAGTAGCCGTCATTGATGCGTACAGCGCGAGGTTTTAATGTCACAAAAGAAAGCTGTCGGGACTCACGACGTTAACCGGCCATTGATCGCGAAGTTCCAGCCCCCGACGTTTGACCACGCGGATGTGCAGGTCGTCGAAGAAGAGGTAGCCTATCAGGGATTTTTCACGCTCAAACGGTTAAGGCTTAAGCATGCATTGTTTGAAGGCGGCGTCAGCGCTGAGCTCAAACGGGAACTGTTTGTTCGCGACGATGCCGTTTGTGTACTGCTGTATGATCCTGACCGGGATGTGGTCGTGCTGTTGGAGCAGTTTCGTGTCGGGGCGCTGCAGGATGCCGCCTCGCCCTGGCTGCTGGAGTTGATCGCCGGTATTGTTGAACCCGGAGAAAGCGTCGATCAGGTTGCCGTGCGTGAAGCGAAGGAGGAAGCCGATGCGACCCTGCATGATATCGTACCGATCTGTACTTATCATGTAAGTCCGGGGGGCAGCCAGGAGCGTATACACCTACTCTGTGCACGGGTCGATAGCGCAGGGTTGGGCGGTGTACACGGTTTGCCCGAGGAAGGTGAGGATATTCGCGTGCTTGTGGTCCCCCGCCGGGAAGCATACGATGGTGTTGTCTGTGGCCGGATCAACAATGGCCCGTCTATCATGGCGCTGCAGTGGCTGGAGCTTAATCATACGGCGCTGTGCGAGCGCTGGCTGACGAGGTAGGGGCCGCTCAAAGGAGCTGTTCGTGGCCGAGACATGAGATTTAAAGGTGCCGGCTTAAAAAAACATACCGTGCCAAAACGGCTATTATTTATTCGCGAAGTTAACGATAGCGCTGTTATGAAAAAGCTGTTGTGAAAAAGAAGTTATGAAAAAGAAGTATGTACCCGACCTGAAAGCACAGATGGCAACCTGCGAGGCTAACTATGCTCGCCTGTGCAAGCTGATGCCCGACCTTGATGAGGTTGCCGGCCGGCATTTTGATGTGCTCTGGCGCCAGCACGCTATCCGGGTCAGCATTCATGTGGAAGAGCGCTTTAACTACACCACCTCGCTGCGCATCGAGCAGCGAGGAGACGGTATCTCCTGGCTGCAGATGCCGGATCTGATTGTGCGCCTCTACCACGATGCCCGCTTGGCCGAAGTGATTTGCCGCAAACGCCGCCCGATGCAGGGGCGCTACAATTATCCCAATGCACAGATGCATCATCCCGATGAGAAGCAGCAGTTGAATCACTACCTGGGGGAGTGGTTGGCGCACTGTTTAGCCCATGGTCACAGCAACGAGCAACTGGCCATCGCATGAGGGTTAATCGGCCTTGGCGCCATTATTCGTTTATTGATCGATCCTCAGAGCAGGCTATGGATACTTTTTTCCACCAGACGTCGCGTAGCGCATGGCGCCCGCCTTGCCTTTTACATGATCGATCCCGTATCTGTTTCAACCGCTATGGCTGTTAAATTACTACAACTCAGTGACCTGCATCTGCGGGCGTACGCTGACGACCTGTATCGATCCGCAGCAATTGAAGAACAGCTGTTGGCGATCCTGGCGCATATCCGGCGTAAGCACCCGGATGCCGATGCGCTGGTTCTCAGCGGGGATATCAGCCAGGATGCGGGGGAGTCAGCGTACACGAGACTTGCCGGCTATCTACAGCAGCTGGACATTCCCTGGTATTGGATTCCAGGCAACCATGATGATCAGCCCGCTCTGCAGCGTCTGTGGGGCGCACCGGTAAGGACATTGGATATCCCGGGCTGGCGGCTGCTTTTTTTGAATTCAACGCATCAGCCCGACGGGCGTGGACGAGGCAGCCTGGGCGAACAGGAGCGCGGCTGGCTTGAGCAGCAGCTGCAGGCTATGGATAGCAACAGATCCGTCGGATTGGTGCTGCACCATAACCCTTTACCCACAGGCAGCAGCTGGCAGGATGCTATCGGTTTGGGCGATGCCGAATTATTTTGGAGCCTGCTGAATCGCTTTCCGGCGGTAAATCTGGTGCTGCACGGGCATCTGCATCAAGACTGGGATCAGCAGCATGGTCGTGTGCGCGTGTTGTGCTGCCCGTCGACAGCGGTGCAATTTCGCAAGGCCACTGTGTGTCCTGAAACAGAGCGTGAGGCGGGGATATCAGAGCCCGGCTACCGGTGGTTATCGTTGCATTCCAACGGCGAGCTCTGCACCGGTATTGAAAGGCTGTAGCTTGCCTAGCCGGGGGTGTTACGGTATGTTGCTCAATCCTCTCCTGGCGGTTGTTGATGTCTGATCCTCTTATTATTTATCTGTACGGCTTCAACAGCTCGCCACAGGCGTATAAAGCCCAGGCGTTGCTGGCCCGGATGGCGCAGATAGGGTGCCGCGACCAGATCGTTATACCTGCACTCTCTCACCAACCCGCGCAAGCGGTGGCCTGCATTGAAGCGCTGTTGCGGCGTTACCATGACCGGGCTATCACGCTGGTCGGCAGTTCGCTGGGCGGTTTTTACGCGACCTGGCTGGTGGAGAAGAACGCTTCGGCAAAGCAGTCGAGTCATGTGCAACGGCCAGGCTCTGTGGCAGGTCGCTCTCTGTCAGGTCAATCTGTGTCAAGTCACGCAGTGTCGGGTCAATCTGAATCGGATCATAGTCTGAATGCCGTGTTGGTGAATCCTGCGGTAAACCCTGACCGCATGTTGCGCGACTGGCTGGGAAAGGAACCCTCGGTACTCCTGCACGGACGTTACCGAATGTACCCCGAGCACGCTGCCCAGTTGCAGGCGATGGCCTGTCAGCAGCTTAGCGATACGAATCGCTACCTGTTATTTTTACAGACCGGCGACGAGGTGCTCGATTATCGTGCTGCTCTGCAGCATTACGCGGGTGTGTCGAGCCGGGTGCAGACTGGCGGTAGCCACGGATTTGACCAGTTTGATAGCATTATCCCTCAGATCCTTCAGTTTGCCGGGGTCGAACATATTAATCCGATCAGCTTTACGGTAGAGAACAGCATTTAACGATGAACAGCACTTATACAGCTCAGGCGATAGAAGTACTCAGCGGATTGGATCCGGTTCGCAAGCGACCGGGTATGTACACCGAAACCGAGCGGCCTAACCATCTGGCGCAAGAGGTCATCGATAATTCGGTGGATGAGGCGCTGGCCGGTCATGCCAGCCGGATTGATATTACGCTGTTTAAAGATGGTGTTGTGTCGGTCAGCGATAATGGTCGCGGAATGCCGGTGGATATTCATCCTGAGCATGGTGTCAGCGGAGTTGAACTGATCCTGACCCGGTTGCATGCCGGCGGAAAGTTTTCCAATGATAACTACCAGTTTTCCGGGGGCCTGCACGGGGTCGGCGTATCGGTGGTCAATGCCCTTTCCAGCATGCTGGAGGTCACCATTAAGCGCGATGGCAAGGTGTACCAGATTGGCTTTGCCGACGGTGAAAAAGTCTCCGAGCTGCAAGTGATCGATACCGTGGGGGTGCGCAATACCGGCACCGAAGTGCGCTTTCTGGCCGACCCCCAGTATTTCGACTCCCCCAAATACTCCCGGGCCAAACTGAGACATATTCTGCGGGCTAAAGCGGTGCTGTGTCCGGGCCTGAAGGTCACGTTTACTGACCTCAGCGGCAGTGAGAAGGCCAAGGATGAGTGGTGTTACGAATCTGGCCTCATCGATTACCTGAGCGGTGTGACCCGTCAGTCTGAAACCCTGCCGCCTGAACCCTTTGCCGGCTCTTTGAAGGGTGAGCTGGAAGTGGTCGACTGGGCGGTGCAGTGGCTCCCCGAGGGGGGGGATCAGATTGGTGAAAGCTACGTGAACCTGATTCCTACGGCTCAGGGTGGTACCCATGTGAATGGTTTTCGTACCGGCCTGCTGGAAGCGATGCGCGAGTTCTGTGAGTTCCGTAACCTGTTACCCCGGGGGTTGAAACTGGGGCCGGAAGATATCTGGGAGCGCTGCTGCTACGTGCTGTCGGTAAAAATGCAGGATCCGCAGTTCTCCGGACAAACCAAAGAGCGAC